>CAMCWG010000094.1 GCA_945882005.1 Bordetella parapertussis | reverse complement strand
TTCTTGTCGCCGCAGGCCAGCAATTACCAGGCTTTGCCTTGCTGCAGGAGAACGGCGACACAGCTTGCGGTAACTGGATCTATTCTGGTTGCTGGAGTCAGGCAGGTAACCTGACAGCACGTCGTGATCCGAAGGAAACCTCGGATCAAGGCTTGGGTCAGAGCGCCAACTGGGGCTTTGCTTGGCCGGCTAACCGACGCATTCTTTACAACCGTGCTTCAACCGACATGAACGGTAAGCCCTGGGACGAGAAGCGCTCGGTGCTGAAGTGGTTGGGCGATCGTTGGGGTGGTAATGACATCCCCGATATGCGTCCAAATGCTAAGCCTGAAGAGAACGTGATGCCTTTCATCATGAACCCTGAAGGTGTCGCGCGCTTGTTTGCACCACAGATGGCTGAGGGTCCTTTCCCTGAGCACTACGAGCCGTTCGAGACGCCGTTGGCACGCAACCCAATGCACCCGAAGAACGCCAAAGCCAAGTCAAATCCGGCTGCACGCGTTTACAAAGGCGACATGGAGGTGTTTGGGTCGCCCAAGGACTATCCATACGCTGCCACGACCTATCGCTTGGTCGAACACTATCACTACTGGTCGAAACATTCGAAGTTGAATGCCATCGTTCAGCCTGAGATGTTTGTCGAGATCAGCGAGGCTCTTGCAAAAGAGAAAGGCATTGCCAACGGTGATAAGGTCAAAGTGACATCTGCACGTGGATTTGTAAACGCCAAGGCTGTCGTGACCAAGCGCTTCAAAGGCATGAAAGTCGATGGCCAGACGGTTTACCACGTTGGGATTCCAATTCACTACGGCTTCAAGGGCCAAACCAAGCAAGCACAGTTGGCGAATACCTTGACACCGTTTGTTGGTGATGCGAACTCACAAACGCCAGAATTTAAGGCGTTCCTTGTCAATATCGTGAAGGCTTAAGGAGAACGACATGGCTACTCAAGCACTACACGTCGTCGCTCAATCCGCCACGACTATGACCCCTCCCGCTGCAGCGGCTAAAACCACGCAAGTGGCCAAGCTGATCGACGTATCGACTTGTATCGGCTGTAAAGCCTGCCAGGTCGCCTGTATGGAGTGGAACGGAACCCGTCCTGAAATCGGTACGAATGACGGCTCTTACGACAACCCAGCAGAGCTGGGCCCAGCGGCCTGGACTGTCATGAAGTTCAACGAAGTCGAAACTGCCACCGGTGGTTTGGACTGGTTGATCCGTAAAGACGGCTGTATGCACTGCGAAGATCCTGGTTGTCTGAAGGCTTGCCCAAGCCCAGGCGCCATTGTCAAACTTGACAACGGTATCGTGGATTTCAACTCCGACAAATGTATTGGCTGCGGCTATTGCGTGTCGGGTTGTCCGTTCGACGTTCCCAAGATCTCGGAAGTGACAAACAAGGCCACCAAGTGCACTTTGTGTTCGGACCGCGTCGCTGTTGGCCAAGAGCCAGCTTGCGTGAAGTCCTGCCCAACTCAGGCACTGACATTCGGACCCAAGGAAGAGCGGATTCAATACGCAAACGAGCGTATTAAAGACCTCAATAGCCGCGGATTCGATAAGGCTGCGTTGTATAACCCTCAGGGTGTGGGTGGTACTCACGTGATGTATGTGTTGCCACACGGTGATCGTCCAACAGAGTACAGCGGCTTGCCGGCGAATCCTAAGATTTCGTCGACGGTCGGTATCTGGAAGGGCATCATGAAACCGATCGCACTGTTGACCATGGCCGCGACTGTATTTGCTGGTGTGATTCATTACGCCATCAAAGGTCCGGACAAGGTTGAAGACGACCACGATCCTAAGGCTTAAGGAGAACCACCATGTCTAATCAAAATGGTTTGGTGCGTTACAGCGGTTCGGATCGTGCGAACCACTGGATTGTTGCATTGCTCTTTGTCCTGGCCGCACTCTCGGGCTTGGCTCTCTTTCATCCTTCGATGTTCTTTTTATCGGGGCTGTTTGGGGGCGGTTCATGGACGCGCATTTTGCATCCCTTTATTGGGGCCTCAATGTTCGTTCTTTTTGTTGGCATCATGTTCAAATTCTGGCATCACAATGTCTTGAATGCGAACGACCGTAAGTGGCTTGGTCAAATCGGTGATGTCCTCAATGGCAACCATGAAAAGCTGCCTGAAGTAGGGCGTTACAACGGTGGCCAAAAGCTCGCGTTCTGGGTGATGGTTGTTTCGATGCTTCTGTTGACGGTGTCAGGCTTTGCTTTCTGGCGCCCATACTTTTCACACTACGTTTCAGTGGATGTGAATCGTGTCGCTGCACTCGTGCATGCGTTGTCAGCTTGGGTCTTGATCTTGACCATTATTGTGCACGTTTACGCCGCGATTTGGGTACAGGGCACAATCGGTGCGATGCGCACTGGTATTGTGAGCCGAGCCTGGGCGCGTAAGCACCATCCAGGTTGGTTCAAGGAAGTCACAGGCGGTAAGTAACCCGATGCACGTTATGGTGTAGTAGGGTAATCAAGGGGAAGACTGATATTCTTCCCCTTGTTCTTTTTAGTTTTAGTAATTGAGATAAATAAATGACTGTATCTGCGATTAAGTTAATTCAGCCTGGTGAGATCCAGGGGATGCCTGAGGATGACACCCCACTTTTGGTGGTGATGGATGCTCGGCAGGTTTTTCAGGATCGCGCGATACGTCTGGCTCAATTGGCCGTTACTCACGCCGATTCAGCTTGGTTAGGATTTTGCGCGCAGCTGGCGCAGGCCCAAGTCGACGCCTTGAGTGCTGTCGAGACCGTTGCCTTGGACGAAACTGTTGTTCAAGAGTCTTTTAAACACGGTGTGCCACCGCTATCCATTTCGACCTGGAAGCCTGATGCGCGCTGGCAAGCTGTCCTAGCCGCGCTGGACTCAGCTATGCGCAAGCAGACCTTGCCTGACGGGGTGCGTGCTGCACTGGATCGTTTGATCGCACTTCCGCTGTCTGAACAGCATCAACAAGCGCAAGCGTTGCTAGCGGCGGATGAACATCTCGTGGCGCCAGATCTTGCGCCATTTATTGGAGCAACGTTGCAGCTGCTCTGGACGCGTGAGGCCAAGCTTGTATCAAGCTTTACGCATATGCATAAGGGTGAAAATGGTCTTTGCCCGGTGTGTGGCTCGCATCCCGTTGTGAGTGTGCTGCGCGTTGGTGATCGTGACGGCCATCGTTATCTTGTCTGCTCGCTGTGCGCCTCGGAGTGGTATGCACCCCGGGCACGTTGCACCAACTGCGATACGCCCAAAGAAGTGTCCCGACTCGGAGAAACGCCTGACAGTCTTGTACAGGGCGAGTGTTGTGACGACTGCGGTGGGTACATCAAAATCATGTTTCAATCCAAAGAGCCGCTGATGGACCCAGGCGCCGACGATTTGGCTACACTGAACCTTGATTTGGCACTCGCCTCTGAGGGGTATCAGCGGACCGGGCGGAATCTGTTTTTTGTGACAGGTCAAAGCGAAACATCCAAGAGCGAATAGTTTAAAAACGATAAGCCGAACTCAATATGAATCCTAAACCCGTGGCGCGTGCGCCCGTGTCAGAATTTCTCTCCCAATTACCCTCGGTCGACAAACTGTTGTTGTCGGAGCCGGCTAGCGGTTGGATCGCACAATATGGGCGTGATGAGCTCTTACGGTGCATCCGCTTTGTTTTAAGCTCTGTAAGACAAAAAATATCTTCGAGCGATTTGCTTGTTGCGCCGACAGAGCAGGAATTACTTGCCCAGATCGATGCACGTCTCGCCGTGCGTGCACGGCCAAATCTACGTCGAGTGATCAATCTTACTGGGACTGTGCTGCATACCAATTTGGGTCGTGCAGTGATGCCCGATGAAGTCATCGAGGCGATGGCGAGTGCTGCGGCAGAGCCCTGTGCGTTGGAGTACGACCTCGGACAAGGCAAACGCGGTGATCGTGATGAGCTGGTCGAGGAGTTGCTCTGTGAACTCACGGGCGCAGAGGCAGCCACAGTTGTGAACAACAATGCTGCGGCAGTTTTTCTACTGCTTAATGCGTTATCGAACCGTAAAGAGACCATCGTCTCGCGTGGCGAACTCATTGAAATTGGTGGTGCTTTCCGCATCCCTGACATTATGAAACGGGCAGGCGCTCGACTCGTTGAAGTCGGAACAACCAACCGCACGCACCCTAAAGACTTTACCGAGGCGATCGGGTCGAAGACTGCGCTCGTGATGAAAGTGCACACCAGTAATTATGTCGTACAGGGATTTACCGCGGAGGTCGCAGAGCCTGAACTTGCGAAGATCGCCCAGGCCGGCAATATTCCTTTTGTGGTGGATTTGGGCGCCGGTACGTTGGTCGACTTGGCTCAGTTTGGTTTGCCAAAGGAGCCTACACCGGCTGAGACGATTGCAAATGGCGCTGATCTTGTTACGTTTAGCTGTGACAAGCTGCTAGGCGGTCCTCAGGCTGGCATTCTGGTCGGCAGAAAGGATCTCATTCAGCGGATTAAGAAAAATCCTTTAAAGCGCGTGCTGCGAGTTGGTAAAGTGACTCTCGCGGCGCTCGAGTCTGTGTTGCGGATGTATCGTAATCCTGCTACGTTGCCCCAGCGCGTGAAGGTTCTTCAGTTGTTGACACGGCCCGCAGCTTCGATGCAAGCACAAGCCGATAGTTTGATTCCGTCGCTGCGCGATGTCTTTGCAAGTTGTGGTTTGCAGGTGACTGCACAGGCGGTCAAGTCTCAAATTGGGTCTGGTTCCTTGCCTGTCGAGCGCTTGCCCTCGGTTGCCCTTGCTATTGCAGCGCTGGACCGTGCGAATGAAAAGAAAGTCGTTCGTCTGGAGCGACTGTTGCGAGGCTCAGACACCGCAGTGATTGGTCGGATCTCAGAAAAGACCTTGTTGCTTGATTTGCGGTGTTTGACAGAAGACAAAGTGTCGGTGCTGCGCGAAACAATGTTGGCTGCGGCACAGCGCTTAGGCACGAGAACATGATTATCGGCACCGCCGGACATATTGATCACGGTAAGACCTCTCTCGTCGAGGCCTTGACGGGTGTCAACGCCGATCGTCTGCCCGAAGAAAAAGCACGTGGCATCACCATTGATTTAGGATTTGCGTATACGCCAACTGCGTCAGGCTCGATCGTTGGTTTTGTCGATGTTCCTGGGCACGAAAAATTTGTGCATACGATGGCTGCGGGTGCGATCGGAATGGATCACGGCCTGTTGGTCGTTGCCGCCGACGATGGCCTGATGCCACAAACGCGAGAGCATTTGCGGATTCTGGACTTGTTGGGTGTCCCCCAGCTGTCCGTTGCTATTACGAAAGTTGATCTTGCTGATGCTGAACGCGTGACAAACGTCACGCGGGATGTCCTGGCCTACATTGCTTCGACGCGTTTTGGTGACGTTAGCGCGTATCCGGTGTCGGTCAGAACGCAGTCAGGGATCGATGCGTTGCGCGATAGTTTGTTTTCTTTGGTGATGCCAGAGTCTTCCGAAGCGCCAGCTTATTTTCGTTTAGCGATTGACCGCGTCTTTGTGGTGAAGGGGATGGGCGTTGCGGTGACCGGGGCAGTCATCGCTGGGCGCATTGCAATCGGTGATCGCGTGCGACTTGCCCATGCGGGAGTTGAGGCGCGCGTGCGTTCGATTCATGCACAGAATCAGTCGGCACAGTACGCGAGCGTCGGTGAGCGCTGCGGTATTGTTTTGTCGGGTGTAGAACTCGAGCAAGTCACACGTGGTGACTGGCTTGTTGCGTCTGAGCTTAACTTGCAATCCGTTCGTGCAGATTGTCTGCTTACTGTGCCGCATGACGCGGAGCGTGGGCTGAAGGATGGTGAGCTTGTCTTGTTACACCACGGCTGTCAGCAAGTGTCTGCACGCTTGATCCTGTTGGATCGTGCTCAGGTGGTAGCAGGGCAAGAGGCGTGGGCACAAATTGTGCTCGATCGACCGCTAGCGCTGTGTTGGCATGATCGGTTGGTGTTGCGCGATGCGAGCGCACGGCACACGTTAGCGGGTGCACAGGTCATGGATATTGCGCCACCTGTGCGGGGCCGTAAAAAGCAAGAGCGGTTGGACGTGCTCTCGGTGCTGAGGCAGTGTGATCCAGTGCAAACGTTGATCTCCTTAATGCATCTTACGCGTAGTCCGCTTGATCTCACACATTGGGCTGCAGCGATGAACCGCAGTAGCCAAGAACTCTTGCGATTGCTTGAGCCGCATCTTGCGTTGCAGTTGCAAAATGACGCACAGCAGCTGGTATTAGGGGTCGCTGCGCAAAATGATCTTGTCGTGCGCGTGCAGTCGTGCCTGGATGGATTTCATGTGTCGGATCCCGATGAGCCAGGTTTGGCGCACGAGCGCTTAAGGCGGATGGCCGTACCTGAGCTTGAGCCCTCTATTTTTAAAACCTGGCTGACGAGCCAGACTCAAGTAGGGGCTTTTGCGCTAACCGGAAATTTTGTTCACGCTGTCGGCCATAAAGTTGAACTTTCAGGTCCCGAGCGGATTCTGTGGGAAAGGGCGCTCCCCAAGCTGCTCGACGCGGGTTTCGATCCACCTTGGGTGCGGGATATCGCCGCCTTGGTGAATGCGACTGAGGATGAGATTCGCTTGTTATTTAAAAAGCAAGCACGCACATCTGCGCTGACACAATTGGTCAAGGATTTGTTTTATCCTGACGCGACCATGGTACGGATGGCCGAGATGATTCGCGAAACCGTGGCAGAGCAGGGCTTTGTGAGTGTAATTAGTTTTCGCGACAAGCTGGGTATTGGTCGCAAACGGGCAATTCAAATTCTTGAAGCCTTTGATCGGGTCGGCTTGACGCGTCGCTTAGTGAGCTTGGGTCGCTCGAGCCGCACGGCTGAAAAGGATCATAGAATACTCAGAAATGCTGCGCTCTATAGCGTGGCCAAGAGGGAAGTGTCGTCTTAGTAAGAAGTCGTTTGAGTCGTTGTTATGCTGTGCGTGAAGGAAGAGTGTCGCTCCCGGGTGGGACGTCCGGACTTCAAATCCGGGAAGGGCTGTCGTACAGTCCTTGGTGGGTTCGACTCCCATACTCTTCCGCCAATTGTTTGTCTGACGGAGCGCGTCTGTGGCTGAAGTTCGGGGTTGTGAGTTTCCAGATGATTTAAGTTACGACCAAGAGCTCAACGTCTGGTTTCGGGATCTGGGTGCCGGACGGTTCGAAGCCGGACTCACAGCCTTTGGGTTGGCGCTTGTCGGTGACTTGTATATGTTTAATCCGCGCCCAGTCGGACGCGAGATTGAGGCGAATAAGGCTTTTGCGCTTGTTGAGGTCGCAAAAACCGTACTGTCTGTCCGCACGCCATTCGCGTGTGAGGTGCTCGAGGTGAATGAGCCACTGACCTCAACACCCATGAAGATTAATCGCAGCCCCTACATGAATTGGCTGTCCCGTCTTTCCGCACAAGAGCCTGCCGAAGTCCAGGCGCTTTTACTCAACGGTACGGCGGTAGCGGTGCGAGCCAATGAACTGATGGATCTGCACCAAATGACTTCCTTTGCTGACTTCAAGCCGAATCAGGGAACGTGATGAAACTTGTGATTCAGCTCTGGCAGACCGGTGCGCATGATCCGCAACACGGCGCGACGCCGTTCATGATCGCTGCAAGCGCCGCAGCGATGGACGTAGAGGTAAGCATCCATGCGCTCGGTGCGAGTGTTGAGCTGTTTCAGCAAACGAATGCGGCGCGACATGCGTCTGTGGCGCCCTTAGGGCGTCCGCTTTCTGCCTATGTCGAAGACGCCTTGCGCAGTGGCGTGCAGATTGCGTTATGTTCTACAGCGATGCGGGATCGTGGCTTGACAGCCGCTGACATGATTGTCGAGGCACAGGAGGTGATCGGGATGGTGACCATGTTAGAGGCCTCCTTGGATCCGAGCTGCAAGGTCTTGGTCTACTGAAGCCTTTGCCAAAACGCCGGCAAGAAGCATTCGGCGACGAGCAAGGGTTGACCCGAGCGCCAAAAGACCGAACGACGCGCGAGTAACGGCAATGTTGCCTTGTTCGCTAGGTTGCGTTGTACGGTCTGGAATAACGCACTGCGGCGCATCAGACGCGCCACCTCAAAATCCGAGCGTCGGATTGAGGCGTCGTGGTAGAGCATATCTGCCAGCGGACGGGTACGTAGCCTTCGGATCCCTTGCCATATGCCATGCGAAGCGCGCAAGGGCGTCAGGCTGCGCGCTACGATGCACTCGACACTGTCTATGCGCATGACGATTTCTCTGACCCAGACGGGCTGCTGCGAAGGTAAGCCAAGGAGATGGCAATCTTCACGGGTAAGACTGCGTACTTGTTCAGTCAGCACACGCAACTCGAGAGTACCTAATTGTCGCAGCGCAGTGGTCAGGGCACCCTTACGCATGAGCCAGCGTTTTTGCGTGGCGTTCAGGGCTGGAGGCGGGCGACTGTTCCAGCGATGGTCTGTGATGGGTTGCTGCATGGCTGTATTATCGCAACTTATGGAAAAAGTGCGGATTTCTAAATTGATGGCGGAACGCGGCATGTGTTCCCGGCGAGAAGCGGACAGCTACATTGAGCGTGGCTGGGTGAAGGTTGATGGCGTGGTCGCAACCCTCGGCGAGCGGGCGACCGCGGCGCAGATGATTACTTTGGATAAAAATGTTGCGTCGCAGCAAAGTGCGCGCGTCACCATTCTGATCAATAAGCCCATGGCCTATGTGTCAGGCCAGGCAGAGGACGGCTATATACCCGCGGTGGCGCTTGTGACCGCGGCCAATCGCGCCCGTACTGATCGAAGCCCGATAACGTTTGATCGAACCCAACTGCGCGGACTTGCTGTGGCTGGGAGGCTAGACATTGACTCCACGGGGCTGCTGGTTCTGACCCAGGACGGCCGTGTTGCGCGCACCTTGATTGGTGAAGATTCAGAGATAGAGAAAGAGTATCTTGTTCGGGTTCAAGGCAAGTTACGGCCGGGTGGCCTTGAGCTGCTCAACGAGGGGCTCTCGCTAGACGGTAAACGTTTAAAGCGTGCACACGTGCAATGGCAGAATGATGACCAACTGCGCTTCATCTTGCGCGAAGGCAAGAAGCGGCAAATCCGCCGCATGTGTGAGTTGGTGGGTCTAACCGTGTTGGGGCTCAAACGTGTGCGTATAGGGCGCGTGATGCTCGCCGACCTGCCCGTGGGGCAGTGGCGCTACTTGGGTCAACACGAGAGCTTTTAAGGCGTGCGCGCCTTGAACACAAGGTGGCACGGTTTACTTGTCGAGAAAGTCCAGTTTGTACGCGGCACGCGCATCGACGCCGAGGGTACTGACCAGCCAAGGCAACGTTTGCTTGAGTTCGGCGTTTAATGTCCAAGGCGGATTAATAATAAACATCCCGCTGCCGTACAGGCCGAGTCCGTCTGAAGCCGGTTTTTGTATCGAGAGGCTGGCATGCGTCCAGCTATTGCCGGCGATGCGCTCAAGTTGTCGCGGCAAGTCTTGCGCCTCTCGGCGTAACACTTGCGGGTACCACACCGCATAACACCCTGTAGGAAAGCGTTGTAGCGCGTCTTTGAGAGTGACAACGACTTGCCGATAATCGTTTTTGTCTTCGTAGGATGGGTCAATCAACACGATGGCCCGCCGGCTGGGTGGCGGGATGTGTGCTTTGAGTCCAGCGAAGCCGTCTTCTGGATACAGACTCGTTTGACGCAGGCTGCGTGAACCCCGGTGTTCCAGGTTAAGCCCAAGAAT
>CAMCWG010000093.1 GCA_945882005.1 Bordetella parapertussis | reverse complement strand
TCTTTGTTCTAGCTTGGGTCACGATGAAGTTCATCTGGCCTCCGCTGACAAAGGCAATCGACGAGCGACGCCAAAAAATCGCTGAAGGCTTGGCTGCTGCCGAAAAGGGCAAGACAGACCTCGCACAAGCACAGGCTCGTATCGGCTCGATCGAGGCATCTGCGAAAGCCGACCTGCATGCTCGCATGACGGACGCTGAAAAACATGCTGCTCAAATTATTGAGCAGGCTCGTGCCGAAGGCGAAAGCGAGCGCGCACGCATTGTTGCTCAAGCGAAACAGGACGCTGCACAAGAAGTTCAACGCGCGCGTGATGCGCTGCGTGACGATGTGGCGAACCTTGCCGTTAAAGGTGCCGAGCAGATCCTCAAGCGCGAAGTAGATGCTCGCGCCCACGCCGAGTTGCTTACGCAGCTTAAGGCACAGCTCTAATCCCCGGGGTCGACACCATGGCAGAACTTTCAACCGTTGCCCGGCCTTACGCAGAAGCGCTGTTCGCTGTCGCTAAGCAGGACAAGGCAGGTCTGGCGGCTTGGGCTGAGCAGGTCCAACAGCTCGCTGATATCGCAGCGATCGAAGATGTGCGTGTTGCGATGGCAGACCCCCGGCTTGAAGATGCGCAGCGTACCAGCATTTTTCTTGGGCTCGTTAAGCCCGAGGCCTCTGTTGCGATGCAAAGCTTTGTGACGTTGTTGGTCACAAATGATCGCCTCACCTTGTTACCTTTCGTCGCTGAGCAGTTCCACGCGCTGAAAGACGAGTCCGAGGGCGTTGCACAAGCCGACATTACCAGTGCATTCCCGATGTCTGAACAGCAAGTTGCCGAGCTAGTAAAGCTGCTCGAACCCAAGTTCGGAGTCAAACTAAAGCCCCACGTGAAAACTGATGCTTCCCTGATCGGCGGTGTTCGCGTTCAGGTGGGTGATCACGTGCTCGATACATCCGTGCAAGCCCAGTTGGTCCGCATGCGCGACACGTTGGTGGCATAGCGCCAATCTATAAGATTCCAGGAGTCTGAACATGCAACTCAATCCGTCAGAGATTAGCGAACTACTCAAGAACCGCATCGCGGGTCTGGGTACGTCGTCCGATATTCGTACGCAGGGCACGGTTGTTTCCGTGACCGACGGCATTACACGCATTCACGGTTTGTCCGACGTGATGCAAGGCGAAATGCTTGAGTTTCCCAATAACGTGTTCGGTCTGGCACTGAACCTTGAGCGCGACTCAGTAGGCGCCGTTATTCTGGGTGACTATACGGGTGTTTCCGAAGGCGACGCCGTCAAAGCCACAGGCCGCATTCTTGAGGTACCAGTTGGCCCCGAATTGCTAGGTCGCGTGGTGAACGCACTGGGTGTGCCAATTGATGGCAAGGGCCCGATCAACGCCAAGCAAACCGACATCATTGAAAAAGTGGCTCCAGGCGTTATCGCCCGGCAGTCTGTGTCACAACCATTACAAACTGGTTTGAAGTCGATTGACTCGATGGTTCCAGTGGGTCGTGGTCAGCGCGAACTGATCATTGGTGACCGCCAGACAGGTAAGACAGCTGTTGCTGTAGACGCCATCATCAACCAAAAGGGCAAGGGCGTTAAGTGCGTTTATGTCGCGATTGGCCAAAAAGCTTCAACGATCAACAACGTGTTGCGCAAACTCGAAGAGTTTGGCGCAATGGACTACACCATCATCGTTGCTGCCGCTGCATCTGACTCCGCTGCGATGCAGTACTTGTCAGCTTACGCTGGTTGCACAATGGGCGAATACTTCCGCGACCGCGGCGAAGACGCTCTGATCGTTTATGACGACTTGACCAAGCAAGCTATTGCTTATCGCCAAGTTTCGTTGCTCTTGCGCCGCCCACCAGGCCGTGAAGCCTACCCCGGCGACGTGTTCTATCTCCACTCACGTCTGCTCGAGCGCGCTGCTCGTGTGAACGAAGCCTACGTTGAGAAGTTCACCAATGGCGCAGTCAAAGGTAAAACAGGTTCGTTGACAGCATTGCCAATCATTGAAACGCAGGCTGGTGACGTATCTGCTTTCGTTCCAACCAACGTGATCTCGATTACTGACGGTCAGATCTTCCTTGAGACAGACTTGTTCAACGCCGGTGTGCGTCCTGCTATTAACGCAGGTATCTCGGTGTCGCGAGTCGGTGGTGCTGCACAGACCAAGATCATTAAGAAACTGTCCGGTGGTATTCGTACCGACTTGGCGCAGTATCGTGAACTTGCTGCGTTCGCACAGTTTGCTTCTGATCTGGACGATGCAACGCGTCGCCAGCTCGAGCGCGGCAAGCGTGTGGTTGAACTGCTCAAGCAGCCTCAATACCAGCCGTTGCAAGTTTGGGAATTGGGCGTGATCCTTTTTGCTGTGAACAACGGCTACTTGGATGACGTCGAAGTCTCGAGCGTGCTGCCATTTGAGAAAGGTATTAAAGACTATCTCAAGTCCAAGCATGCAGGCATGATTGAGCGTATCGAAAGCAGCAAAGAACTCTCGAAAGATGACGAAGCAGAATTAGTCAAAGCATTGGTTGAGTTCAAAAAGCACGGTACGTTCTAAGCAACCCGCTATAGCGTGGATCAGGTGTGAGCCTGATCTACGAAACAGCAGATGGTCTGAAACCTGCAAACAGGTCTGACACAGGAAGCGAAATGGCAGGAATTAAGGAAATTCGAACCAAGATCAAGAGCGTGCAAAACACGCGCAAGATCACAAAGGCTATGGAAATGGTGGCCGCCTCCAAAATGCGCAAAGCGCAGGACCGGATGCGCGCTGGTCGTCCGTACGCCACTAAAGTCTACGAGATGGCTAGCCACATGATGGAAGCCAATCCTGAATACACGCATCCTTTCCTGATTGAGCGCACCGGGCTCAAGGCGGTGGGAATTGTTGTGGTTTCAACCGATAAAGGACTTTGCGGCGGCCTCAATACAAACATTATGCGTTTGGTGCTCAATCGCATGCGTGAATTTAACGACAAGAACATCAAGACGCAGTTCACTGCACTGGGCAATAAAGGCTTGGGCGTGCTGACGCGTATTGATGCAAACGTTGTTTCGCAAGAGATCGGTCTCGGTGATAAGCCTGAGCTCGACCGCTTGGTTGGTGCCATCAAAGTGCAGCTAGACGATTATTTGGCTGGACGCGTGGATGCGGTGTACATCGCGACCAACCGTTTCATCAATACGATGAAGCAAGAAGCAACGTTTACAAGACTGTTGCCTTTGCCAGGCAAACTTGTCGACCCGTATCAAGCATCTTCTGACGCTAACGAAGAGAAGGAAAGCGTTACGTCAGAGCATGGTTGGGATTACCTCTACGAGCCTGATGCTCAAACTGTTATCGACGAGTTGTTGCAGCGTTACGTCGAAGGTTTGGTGTATCAGTGTGTCGCAGAAAATATGGCCTCTGAGCAGTCGGCCCGAATGGTTGCGATGAAGGCAGCCTCGGACAATGCGAAGAAGGTGATCGGTGACTTGCAACTCGTCTATAACAAGACGCGTCAGGCTGCCATTACCAAAGAAATTTCGGAAATCGTAGGGGGCGCCGCGGCGGTCTAATTTCTAGACAGCCCAACGGTTTCCCATTAGACAGTTATCAAGTAAGGATCAGACATGAGCAACGGAACCATCGTTCAGTGCATCGGCGCCGTGGTGGATATTCAGTTCCCCCGCGATAATATGCCCCATATCTATGAGGCGCTCCGCTTAGCGGATGACTCATCAGCATTTGCTGAAAAAGGCTTGACCTTCGAAGTGCAGCAGCAGTTGGGTGACGGCGTTGTCCGTACCATTGCGCTGGGCTCAAGCGATGGTTTGCGTCGTGGAATGGCAGTCTCCAAGACAGGCGCTGCGATTTCAGTTCCAGTCGGTACCGGCACACTGGGCCGTATCATGGACGTACTCGGTCGCCCAATCGATGACGCAGGTCCGATTCAAAGCACAGAATTGCGTGAGATCCATCAAGCAGCCCCGAAGTTCGACGAATTGTCGCCTTCAGTTGAGTTGCTTGAGACTGGTATCAAAGTGATTGACTTGGTGTGTCCTTTCGCTAAAGGCGGTAAGGTTGGTCTGTTCGGTGGCGCCGGTGTGGGCAAGACCGTGAACATGATGGAACTGATCAACAACATCGCTAAGCAGCATAGCGGTTTGTCGGTGTTTGCCGGCGTGGGTGAGCGTACTCGCGAAGGTAACGACTTCTACCACGAGATGGAAGAGTCCAAAGTGTTGGACAAAGTTGCGATGGTGTTCGGTCAGATGAACGAGCCTCCAGGCAACCGTCTGCGCGTTGCGTTGACAGGCTTGACCATGGCTGAGAAATTCCGCGACGAAGGCCGTGACATCCTGTTCTTCGTTGACAATATTTATCGCTACACGCTCGCCGGAACAGAAGTGTCCGCGCTTCTCGGTCGTATGCCATCTGCGGTGGGTTATCAGCCAACACTGGCTGAAGAAATGGGCGTTCTGCAAGAGCGTATTACTTCGACAAAAACTGGTTCGATCACTTCGATTCAGGCCGTGTACGTGCCTGCCGACGACTTGACCGATCCATCGCCTGCGACAACGTTCCAGCACTTGGACTCGACTGTTGTGTTGTCGCGTGATATCGCTTCACTGGGTATTTACCCAGCTGTGGATCCACTTGACTCAACCAGCCGTCAGCTTGATCCAAACGTTGTGGGTGAAGAGCATTACAACGTTGCACGTGGTGTGCAGCAAACGCTTCAGCGCTACAAAGAATTGCGCGACATTATCGCGATTCTGGGTATGGATGAATTGTCGCCGGAAGACAAGTTGGCAGTGGCTCGCGCACGTAAGATTCAGCGCTTCTTGTCACAGCCTTTCCACGTTGCTGAGGTGTTTACTGGTTCGCCAGGCAAGTATGTTCCGCTGTCTGAGACACTGCGCGGCTTTAAGATGATTGTGAGCGGCGAGTGTGATGCATTGCCCGAGCAGGCGTTTTACATGGTCGGCGGCATCGATGAAGCGTTCGAGAAAGCCAAGAAGCTCCAATAAGGATTTGTTATGGCTACGGTCCAAGTAGACGTTGTTAGCGCCGAAAGATCGCTTTATTCAGGCGTGGCAAAGTTTGTGGTGCTCCCAGGTGAGTCGGGTGAGTTGGGCATCATGCCCGGACACACCCCGCTTATCTCGCGGATTCGTCCTGGTCTGGTTCGTATCGTTTTAGAAGATGGTACGGAAGAGAGCATTTTTGTTGCAGGTGGTTTGCTTGAGGTTCAGCCTCGACACATCACCGTGTTGTCTGACACAGCAATCCGCGGCGGTGAACTCGACGCTGAGAAAGCTGAGGCAGCACGTCAAGCAGCACAAGAGGCTCTTGCGAATGCTAAAGACAAGGCTGACATCGATGCGATGCAAGCTGAGTTGGACATGTTGGTTGCGCAAGCGGCCGCTGCACGACGTATTCGGGAAATTTCGAACAAACACTAGTCTTATCTCTGTGTTGTTCGTGTAAAAAGCGCGCCATAAGTTGGCGCGCTTTTTATTTCTACTTGATTGAATGTCGCCCTGTGGCAATCCCGCATGCGTGAATTCCGAATGTTCGGAATGTAGTGAACGTTCTAGCCTTACGCTTTTGCTCGGAGCGTAGAGAGATGCGGCAACAAATAGATTGTGCGGTGCTTGTGCTGGAGGCGCATGCGACTTGGATGCCGCAGGCACTTGAAGTTGCTCAAGCGGGGCTTGCAAGGGTTAGGCTGCACCACCTAGACTGGGAAGCGGGGCAGGACCTTGAGGTAGCCGAAGATCAGTTGATTCATCTGCCCGTGCACGCGATTGCACAGGCGAGCGTCAGCTTAAGAAGGTTTGATGTATGCCTGTTGCCGGTGTCGATTGATAGTCTGGGGTGGACCCGTCAGGCATTAGCTGCCATTCCTCGCGGTCCGTTTTTACCGATCGTTGGAATTTTTCGTGATCTCAAGTCGGCAGCGATGCAAGACTTGCTTGAATTAGGTCTTGCAGATTTTGTCAGATTGCCACTGTGCCCAGACGAATTTCGCGCTCGCTTGTTAGCAACGGTGGCCCGTGTGCCTCGTCTGGGCTCTTTGCGTGAGTCTGATCACCCTGGTCAAGCCGCCTGGTTGCAAGCCGTCGGGATATTGCCAGTAGCCACTCCTATTGAAGAGTTAAGACCAACCACGCCCGAACCGCCACAAGTATTTCGACGACGCAGTGTGGGTGGTCGTCCCGTGCGCAATGCTACGCATAGTCGCGCGACGCAGTTTGGGCAGAGTATCAATACGTCGCCGTTGCTAACCGCAAAAGATTCCTTTCGCGAGGCGAAAGCTCGATTGATTGAACGGTTTGAAAAAGAGTACATTGAGCAGGCACTTGAGCGCGCGCAGGGCAATATCGCTATGGCTGCCCGCGCTTCAAATAAACATCGTCGTGCGTTTTGGGCTTTGATGCGTAAGTACGCTATTGATGCCGAGCAGTACCGGGTCGAAGACCTGTAAGAGTAAAATCCCAACACATCAGAACGTGGTTGCGAGCCGCGGCAGTCCATCACTAAAAGCCAAAGGAAACTTGTGTCCGTTGCACCTTTAAAAAACGATGTGTTTTTACGTAGCCTCTTGCGTGAGCCTGTGCCTTACACCCCCACATGGCTGATGCGCCAAGCTGGCCGCTATCTTCCCGAATACAACGCCACACGCGCGCGTGCCGGATCTTTTATGGGGCTCGCACAAAATCCAGATTATGCAGCTGAGGTCACCCTCCAGCCTCTTGAGCGCTACCCCCTTGATGCTGCCATTTTGTTTTCGGATATTCTGACCGTACCTGATGCTATGGGCTTGGGGCTGTCTTTCGCGCAGGGTGAGGGACCGCGTTTTGCGCACCCGTTACGCACCGAAGAAGATGTGGCCAAGCTTGCCGTACCTGATCTGGAAAAGTTGCGTTATGTCTTTGATGCAGTTGCGCTAATTCGCAAACAGCTGGACGGACGGGTACCTCTGATCGGTTTTGCTGGCAGCCCTTTTACGGTTGCTTGCTATATGGTTGAGGGCAAGGGAAGCGATGACTATCGTCTCATTAAAAGCATGTTGTATGCACGCCCTGATTTGCTGCACAGAATTCTGGATATCAATGCTCAAACAACGACGCAGTACTTAAATGCCCAAATTGATGCGGGTGCCCAAGCGGTCATGATTTTTGATAGCTGGGGTGGCGTGCTGGCAGACGGACTCTTCCAACAGTTTTCCTTGCAATACACACAACGCGTTGTTGCAGCGCTGAAACGAGAGCGCGAGGGGCGTCGTGTGCCAGTCATCGTCTTTACCAAAGGTGGAGGTCAGTGGCTGGAGTCGATCGCTGCTTGCGGGGCTGATGCGGTCGGTCTTGACTGGACAGTTGACCTTGCTGCAGCGCGTCGTCGTGTTTCAGACTCCGTTGCGTTTCAAGGAAATCTTGATCCCATCGCGCTGTTTGGCGGGGAGCCGGCGATTCGTACTGAAGTACGGCGTGTTCTGGATGCTTTCGGACCTGTGAAGCAGGGCGGGCATGTGTTCAATTTGGGGCACGGAATCTCGCAGTTCACACCACCAGAAGCTGTTCAAGCGCTGGTTGATGAGGTTCGTTTGTATAGCCCTAGATTTCATGGGGCATAACTCAAAAAGCCTAGTATTTATGCGGCTTATCAGAGCAAATTGCTTGAAAAGCTAAGTCGTATAAAGGTAGTTGTGCACAAATATCGGGCAAGGCGGGAAATCCCCTAAGTTACAAACCTAATTCTCGGATGATTCTATAAGTAATTGATTTTTATTGATAAATTAAACAAACATGTATTTTTCAATAAAGATTTGTACTTTTAGATGTCCGCTTTACTTGTTCGTTGGCGTATGTTTTCCCCAAAGTTATCCACATACCTCCGTTAGGATTTCTTGAACTCATTTCTGTTCAGCGTATTAGCTCAATATCAAAGAAACCACATTAAGTTGATGTCAGTTTTATGTCATGAAATATAAGGAATGATGAGCGCGCAAGTGAACTGGGTGAGTGTCGTTTTGGATCTGCCGTTGGGTGGGCCGTTCGACTATCGTGTGACCACTCCTGTTAATGTCGGTGACCGAGTCATTGTCTCTTTTGGGCGCCGCAAGATGATTGGTGTGGTGGTCGATACCCCCGCCGAGCCGAGTTATGACCCCAAGTTAGTTAAAGAGGTTGAGCAGGTTCTGCAAGATGTTGCCCCGCTGACCCAGAGTTGGCTCAAGTTTGCACGCTTTGCTGCCGATTATTATCAGCGTCCCCTGGGCGAAGTCATTCTGCCTGCCTTGCCTTTACCGTTGCGCGGCCTCGCCGCATATCAGGGAAAGCGTGCCGCGGGTGGGCCTGTTGCGCGCCTGGATAAGCGTCGCAAGGCGGCTCAAAGTGCCGCCCCACAGAGCGTCGTGCCAACGTTAAACCCTGGTCAGCAGGCGGCGATTGATGCGATAGGCTCTTCGCAAGGCTTCAAGGCTTTCCTGTTATTTGGGGTCACGGGAAGCGGCAAGACGGAGGTGTATTTGCACGCAGCTGCGCAAACATTGGCGCGCGGGAAACGCGTATTGATGTTGGTTCCCGAAATTAATCTGACCCCCCAGTTTGAACAATCTTTGCGTGCGCGACTCGAGCCCGTTGCCGGGCCCGAGGGCGTAGCAGTCTTACACAGTGCGTTGTCCGACGGCGAGCGCTTGCGCGCCTGGTTGAGCGTTCAGCGGGGGCAGGCGCGGGTCGTGTTGGGTACGCGCTTGTCCATTTTTGCGCCACTCGACGATCTGGGTTTGCTGGTCGTCGATGAAGAGCATGATGCTTCGTATAAGCAACAAGATGGGTTGCGCTACTCCGCCCGAGACTTAGCTGTGTGGCGGGCGCACGATCTAGACATACCGATTGTGCTTGGCTCAGCGACCCCCTCGCTTGAGAGTTGGGTCAATGCGCAAAAAAAGCACTATCATCGTTTAGATCTACCCGAAAGAGCGCGGGAAGTAACGTTACCGACGGTGCGCTTGGTGGATACCCGTCGCCTGCAAATGGAGCATGGGCTCTCTCCGCATCTGATTACAGCGATGCGAGAGCGGTTAGCAAACAAAGAGCAGGTTTTGATTTTTCTGAACCGGCGTGGCTATGCGCCAGCGTTGCACTGCAACTCCTGCGGTTGGGTCAGCCAATGCTCGCGCTGCACAACTTTTACTGTCTTACACCGTGCGCAACAGGGCCGTAATCAGTTGCACTGCCACCACTGCGGTTATCAGCAACGTGTGCCCAAAGGATGTCCGGAATGCGGTGATCAAGATATGCAGCCCATGGGCCGCGGCACACAGCGTATCGAAGAGCATCTTGCCGAATTATTTCCAGAGGCACGCGTGCTGCGCATCGATGCCGACAGCACCCGCAAAAAGGGAAGTGCACAGGCCTTGTTTGCGAGTGTGCACGCCGGAGAAGTTGATATTCTGGTTGGTACGCAAATGGTTGCAAAAGGGCACGACTTTGCCAATCTGGGACTAGTGGGTGTGCTGAATGCAGATGCGATGTTGTTCTCGCAGGACTTTCGTGCGCCTGAACGACTATTTGCACAATTAATGCAGGTTGCTGGACGTGCAGGGCGGCATTCCGGTCATGGCGAAGTGATTGTGCAAACCGGATATCCAGAACAGGCGGTTTACCAGGCTTTACTCAAGCATGATTACACCGGGTTTGCGCAGCATACGATCCGGGAGCGCGAGGCGGCGTCATTGCCCCCCTTCTCGCATCAGGCGCTGCTGA
>CAMCWG010000092.1 GCA_945882005.1 Bordetella parapertussis | reverse complement strand
AAAGCCCAGCTACCTGTTTGCCGTTGTGGCCGGTGATTTCGTTTGTCGCGACCACCAAACGCACACCGCAAGCGGCCGCAAGGTATTGCTGCAGGTCTACAGTGATGTCGGGACCGAAGATCAAACGGAATGGGCGATGGAGTCCTTAGAGCGGGCTTTGCGGTGGGATGAGACACGCTTTGGTTTGGAGCTTGATCTTGACCGCTTCATGATCGTCGCAGCACGCGACTTCAACATGGGCGCGATGGAAAACAAAGGGCTGAACATTTTTAACGCAGCCTACGTGTTAGCTAACCCTAACACCGCGACGGATGGGAATTTTCAAGCGATTGAATCCGTGATCGGACATGAATACTTCCACAATTGGACCGGCAATCGCGTGACGTGTCGGGACTGGTTCGAATTGAGCCTGAAAGAAGGCTTGACTGTATTTCGTGATCAGGAATTCAGTGCTGACATGATGGCCGCAGGACTCGCGACCGCAGAGGCAGCGAGCGCACGTGCGGTACAGCGCATCGACGGTGTTATGAGCTTGCGCTTGACTCAGTTTTCAGAAGACCGGGGGCCGATGGCCCACCCAATCCGTCCAGAGAGCTATCAAGAAATCAGTAACTTTTACACTGCGACTGTGTACTCAAAAGGTGCAGAAGTCATTCGCATGATGCATACGCTGCTGGGCGAGCAAGCCTTCCGCGCAGGCATGGACGAATACTTCAGGCGCCATGATGGGCAAGCTGTGACCTGCGATGACTTCGTCAACGCTATGCAATCGGCACTTCAACAAACCGCACCGCAAAAGAATCTGGATGTGTTCAGGCACTGGTATAGCCAGGCCGGCACGCCCCGCGTTTCCGTTCAACTCCAGCATGACCCGGTCGCTAAGCGCTGCACTGTGACGCTCACGCAAGACTGCCCGGCAGTCGGCGTTGAAAAAGCGTCCAGTATTGTTAAGAAGCCGTTTCACATTCCTGTCACAATCGGCTTGTTAGACGAAACCGGAAAGTCTGCATCACCAGAAGTCACACTGGAGCTTAAAGAGCGCAGCCAAACCTGGACCTTCGACAATATTCCGACACGTCCTACTCCATCGTTATTGAGAAATTTTTCAGCACCTGTTTCGATTGATTATTCATACCAGGATCAAGAACTCGCCTTACTAAGTGCGCATGACGACAATACCTTCACACGCTGGGAAGCTGGACAAGAAATCGCATCACGCAAAATGATCGGGCTCGCCCAGTCCTGGCGGCAACAGGCCACGTTCGCTGAGCTTGATCCGCTCTTGGCCAAAAGCTGGTCGGCCTCGCTAATGGACAAAGATTTGGACGCGGGATACCGAGCGCGCCTACTTACTCTGCCACCGAGCCATGCTGTTGCAGAACGTATGGAGCAAATGGATCCACTCGCTGTGCTCGAAGTTCGCACACGCATCCGAGAACAGTTGGGCACAGCACACGCTGCAACCTT
Organism: Bordetella parapertussis; assembly: GCA_945882005.1. Classification (GTDB taxonomy): domain Bacteria; phylum Pseudomonadota; class Gammaproteobacteria; order Burkholderiales; family Burkholderiaceae_B; genus Zwartia; species Zwartia parapertussis_C. Next base: position 8,293 of record CAMCWG010000092.1, on the reverse strand, counting down.
GCTCGACACTTATCAGATGAACCTCACGCCCGGACAATACTCCCCTGCCCCAGGTCCTTCAGGCAAGCGCGCGCTCAAGAATCTTGCGCTTGGCTACCTGATGACCAGCCAGAACCCAGCAGCAGCTCTTCTGGCGCAGACGCAGTTCAAGCACGCTACGAATATGACCGACAGAATGGCGGCGTTTGCTTCACTGGTTTATGACGGACAACCTGAGCTCAGCGGACCAGCCGCCACGCAGTTTTACGAAGATTGGCAACACGACCAGCTGGTAGTTGATAAATGGTTTAGCACCTTGGCAAACTCACCACGCGCAGGCGTCAACGAGCTGGCGGGCCTGATGGCGCATCCCGCATTCACCATGCGTAACCCAAACCGTGTCCGCTCCGTTATCTTTGCTTTCTGCATGAGCAACACGCGTGGCTTCCATGCGCAGGATGGTCAGGGCTATCAGTTCTGGAGCGATCAGGTTCTTGCACTCGATGCGATCAACCCAGAGATTGCAGCCCGCCTGGCCCGTGCGGGCGATCAGTGGGCACGCTGTATCCCCGAGGTCAGCCAGCGGATCCATGCACAACTTGAACGTATCGCTACACATCCGACCCTATCTCGCAATACACTAGAAATCGTCTCAAAAGCACTTTCACTTTGACCTTCAGGACAGCCTTGAAACCATGAAACGCAAAACCCTTACGCAATACCTAGTAGAACAACAACGCGCTGCGCATGCACTCAGCGCAGAGGTACGCCTTTTGGTTGAGATCGTGTCGCGTGCCTGCAAAACGATTAGCCATGCTGTGAGCAAAGGCGCCTTAGGTGGCGTGTTAGGCAGCCTGGAAAGTGAAAACGTTCAGGGTGAAGTGCAGAAAAAACTCGACGTGATGTCTAACGAAGTGCTGCTTGAGGCGAACGAATGGGGTGGACACTTGGCCGCGATGGCCTCCGAAGAAATGGAAACTATCCACTTGATTCCCAACCGCTACCCGAAGGGCGAATTTTTACTCCTGTTCGATCCACTCGACGGCTCGTCAAACATCGACGTTAACGTCTCGATCGGGACGATTTTCTCTGTCTTGCGTGCACCGGCAAATGCCTCGGGCCGCGAGATCACCGAAGAGGACTTCCTGCAGCCAGGCACCACTCAAGTCGTTGCGGGCTATGCAATTTACGGCCCACAAACGATGCTTGTGCTGACAATTGGTCAAGGCGTGGTGGCCTTTACGCTAGACCGTGAAATGGGTTCGTGGATTCTGACAAGTGAGAACATCAGAATCCCTGAGGACACCAAAGAATTCTCAATCAATATGTCGAACATGCGTCACTGGGCGCCACCCGTGCGCAAGTACATTGACGAATGTTTGGCAGGCAAAACAGGCGAGCGCGGCAAAGACTTCAATATGCGCTGGATTGCGTCCATGGTCGCGGACGTGCATCGCCTCATCACGCGTGGCGGCATCTTCATGTACCCCTGGGATTCACGCGAGCCGAACAAGCCAGGTAAGCTGCGTCTGATGTACGAAGCGAACCCAATGAGCATGTTGGTCGAACAAGCAGGCGGCGCAGCCACCGACGGTAATCAGCGTATTTTGGATATTCAGCCGACTAGCCTGCACCAGCGTGTAGGTGTGGTCTTAGGCTCTAAAAACGAGGTGGAACGCGTTACCCGCTACCACCACGAAGCCAACGTTTAAGGGCTTGGGGCTGAGCGCTGTTGTTTAAGCACCTCTAAAGCAAAAAAGCCTGCCAATTTTTCGGCAGGCTTCTTTGTGGGCAAGGCCCCTGGCCAGACTTAATCCAGAGTGAAGACTGTCGCACCCGTGGTCTTGCGTGCAGCAAGAGCCGTTTGTGCAGCACCAGCCTGCTCAAGCGGATAACGCTGATCAATGCGAACTTTGATTTTCTTCTTCAGAACCAAATCAAAGAGCTCATCGGCGGCAGCTTGCATTTTCTCAGCAGTGTTGACGTGGGTGCCTAGCGTTGGACGCGTCACGAACAAAGAACCTTTTGCAGCGAGGATACCGAGGTTGACGCCATCAACCGCACCAGAGGCGTTGCCATAGCTGACCATCAAACCGCGTGGCTGCAAGCAGTCAAGCGATGTCACCCAAGTATCTTTACCCACGCCGTCATACACGACTGGGACTTTCTTACCTTTGGTCAGTTCCATGACGCGCTCGACCACGTTCTCACGCGAATAGTCGATCACTTGCCATGCGCCGTGTGCCTTTGCCAGAGCGGCTTTCTCGGGGCTCGATACCGTCCCGATAAGCTTGACGCCCAGGGCTTTTGCCCACTGGCAAGCGATCAGGCCAACGCCACCCGCAGCTGCGTGGAACAAAATGGTTTCGCCACCTTGCAAGCGATAGGTCTGGCGAAACAAGTACTGAACGGTCAAGCCTTTGAGCATGATTGCGGCAGCTTGCTCGTACGTAATGCCCTTTGGCAACTTGACCACTTGTGCGGCTGGCACGTTACGCGCTTGAGCATAGCCACCCAAGGGGCTCTGGCCGTAGGCGACACGATCACCCACTTTAAATTGCTTGACTGCTTTACCGACCGCGATCACATCGCCCGCACCTTCAAAACCCAAACCGTGTGGCAGCGGATTCTTGTAGAGACCGTCGCGGAAATAGATGTCGATGAAGTTCAGACCAGCCGCGTGCTGACGAATCGTGATTTCGTTATCAGCAGGAGCTGGCACTTCGATTTCGACCAGTTTTAGGACTTCGGGACCGCCGTTTTGTTCGATGCGGATGGCTTTGACGAGATTGCTCATGGAGGCTCCAGACGGAAAGAAATAAAGCAATAGTTAAACAAACAAGTTTCGGGGCATAAATTCAATGCCGAGGGGCGAGTTTATATCGCGGCCAAGGTAAAATGAACCATTATCAAGACAAATTGTAGGGAACTATGGCCGGACACAGTAAATGGGCCAATATCCAGCACCGAAAAGGTCGCCAGGATGCGAAGCGCGGCAAGCTTTGGACCAAGATTATCCGTGAGATCACCGTGGCAGCCCGTGCAGGCGGTGCAGACCCCGAGGCAAACCCACGTTTGCGCATGGCTTGGGACAAGGCAATGGGTGCGAATATGCCCAAAGACAACATCCAGCGCGCGATTACCCGCGGCGCAGGCGGTGCTGATGGAGCCAACTACGACGAAATTCGCTACGAAGGCTATGGGGTCGGCGGCGCTGCGGTTGTTGTGGACTGCATGACCGACAACCGCACTCGCACGGTTGCAGAGGTCCGCCATGCCTTCTCAAAAAATAGCGGGAATCTTGGACAAGAAGGCTCAGTCGCTTTCATGTTTACGCATTGCGGCCAGTTTATTTTCGCGCCTGGTGCCTCTGAAGACACCATCATGGAAGTGGCGCTCGAGGCCGGCGCAGATGATGTCATCACCGACGAAGAAGGCGTTGTGGAAGTCATTTGCCCGACCACAGCCTTTGCGGCAGTGCGCGATGCCCTGCAAGCGAAAGGCTTAGTACCCGAAATGTCAGACATCGTCATGAAACCCAATAACGAAATAGAACTCACCGGCGACGATGCGATCAAAATGCAAAAGCTGCTTGATGCACTCGAGGGTCTCGATGACGTGCAAGAGGTCTACACCAACGCCTCTATCGACGAGCAAGGCGCTGACGCATGAAGCTTTTAGTGATCGGCTCTGGTGGCCGCGAACACGCCCTCGCCTGGCGTTTATTGCAGTCGTCGCGCGTGTCTCACGTGTATGTTGCGCCGGGTAACGGCGGTACCTCTCTCATGTCGGGCGCTTCCAACATCGAGCTCTCCGAGCCTGAGGCGTTGGCAGCGTTCGTCAAAGACAACGGCGTAGAACTTACCGTGGTGGGTCCCGAAGCCCCGCTGGCCAAGGGCGTTGTTGATACGTTTCGTCGTCATGGCTTAAAGATCTTCGGGCCGACCAAGGCTGCCGCGCAGCTCGAGAGCTCTAAAGACTTCGCCAAACAGTTCATGGTGCGTCACAAGATTCCAACGGCTGCATATCAAACCTTCACTGATCCTGTTGCCGCGCACGCCTATATCGAGGCACAAGGTGCACCGATCGTGATCAAGGCCGATGGCCTTGCCGCAGGGAAAGGCGTCGTGGTTGCCGAGACACTCAAGCAAGCCCACGACGCGGTTGATGCCATGTTGGGAGACGGCTCACTCGGTGCTGCCGGTGCACGCGTGGTCATTGAGGAATGTCTGCTCGGCGAAGAAGCCAGCTTTATCGTTTTATGTGACGGCAAAAACATACTGCCTTTAGCAACGAGCCAAGATCACAAACGACTCAAAGATGCCGACCAGGGTCCGAACACTGGCGGCATGGGTGCCTACTCCCCTGCCCCAGTTGTGTCACCCGCCTTGCACCAACGCATTATGCAAGAAGTGATTCGGCCGACGATTGCCGGCATGACCGCAGACGGAATCCCTTTCACTGGGTTTCTTTATGCGGGCCTCATGTTTGGGCCGGGCACGGACGCGCAACGCGCTATCAAAGTGCTCGAATTCAATTGTCGAATGGGTGATCCAGAAACACAACCCATCATGATGCGCATACGCAGTGACTTGCTTGATGTCTTTGAACACGCTGTCAGCGGCACACTGGATCAAGCCAAGATTGATTGGGATCCGCGCACTGCACTTGGCGTTGTCATGGCGAGCGCAAACTATCCCGACACACCACGCACAGGCGATGCTATCCAAGGCATTCCGGATGCCGCGGGTGACTGCGTCGTTTTTCATGCAGGCACGACCCTCAAAGACGGCGTGCTGCGCACCTCAGGTGGGCGCGTGCTGTGCGTCACCGCGCTCGACAATAGCGTTCGCGCGACGCAGCAACGCGCATACCAAGCCGTTGCAGCGATTCAGTTCGATGGTGCCCAGTACCGCAGCGACATCGGCTGGCGCGCACTGGAGACGACCTATGGGGAGCCCCACTAAGTGTCGAGTGTGAACCTGGCTGCCGTGGAAACCTACTTATTAGGTTTGCAGCAAAACATCGTCTCTACACTTGAGTCTGCAGGCAATCAAGTTTTCTTGCGCGACGAATGGGTGCGTGCGGAAGGTGGCGGTGGCATATCGCGACTCATTGAAGGCGGTGATTTGTTTGAACGCGCCGGCGTGCTCTTTAGTCACGTCAAAGGCAAGACCCTACCGCCATCTGCTACTGCACACCGTCCAGAAGTTGCGGGACGCGCGTGGGAAGCCATGGGGGTGTCGATGGTCTTGCATCCGCGCAATCCATACATCCCTACGACGCACATGAACGTGCGTATGTTTGTCGCGCAAGCACCAGAGGGCTCGGGCCAAGAAGATGTTTTCTGGTTTGGTGGCGGCATGGATCTGACCCCTTACTACGTCTTTGAAGAGGATGCCCGACATTTTCATCAGACGAATAAAGACGCACTCGCGCCACACAGTCCGACTGCGTATGCTGAATACAAAAAATGGTGTGATGAGTATTTCTTTTTAAAGCACCGGAACGAAACACGTGGTGTGGGCGGCATATTTTTTGACGATCTGAGCGCCAACGGTTTCGATCCATCTTTTGCACTTATGCGCTCCGTCGGTGATGCGTTTTTGCCCGCGTACATGCCAATTGTTGAGAAACGTCGCAACCTGCCCTATGGCGAACGCGAACGTGACTTTCAAGCCTATCGACGCGGCCGTTACGTCGAGTTCAACCTCGTCTTTGATCGTGGGACGTTATTTGGTTTACAGTCTGGCGGGCGCACCGAATCGATCTTGTTATCGATGCCCCCCACGGCCGCATGGCGTTACAACTGGCAAGCTGACGCGGGTACGCCCGAGGCCGCACTTGGACAGTACCTTAAAGCACGGGATTGGTTCTAATGCGCATCGGCTTACTTGGCGGCAGTTTTGATCCCGTACACTGCGCGCACCTAGCGCTGGCCAGTACCGCGCGTGAAGTACTCTTCTTAGATCAGGTGCAGTTAATCCCTGCAGGCCAGCCATGGCAGAGGCTTCCTTTGGGCGCCTCCCCTTCACAGCGCCTTGAAATGGTGACTCTCGCCATCCAAGGCCAGCCAGGCTTGATAGCTAACCCTATTGAAACCGACCGATCTGGCCCCACCTATACGTTAGAGACGTTGAATGCGCTGCCACAAGGACCGGACTACTTCTGGATTCTTGGTGCAGATCAACTCTCTAATTTCTGCACGTGGCGCCAGTGGTCTGATATCGCAGCCAGAGTGCAGCTCGTGGTCGCGCAGCGGCCCGGGTCACCCTTAACCGTCCCACAAGAACTCGCGCAATGGCTTGCCGCTAATCAGCGTGAATTAATTGAATTACCGTTTCACCCACTAGACGTCTCTGCCAACGAGATCCGCAATCGGATCACCCGCGGAGAATCTACGAGTGACCTCATCCCTGAGGTTGTGGCGCAATACATTTCCGAGCATGGCCTTTATCGCCAGCGCACAGCCTGACACTGGATACTTAATGGATATTACGAAACTACAACGCGTTGTTGTTGACGCTCTCGAAGACGTGAAGGCGCAAGACATCAAAGTCTTTAACACCACACATCTCACCAGCTTGTTTGATCGCGTCATCATCGCTTCAGCGACGTCGAACCGACAAACACGTGCGCTAGCCTCCAGTGTTGCTGATAAAACACGCGAAGCCGGTGGCACTGTCATCGCGACCGAAGGCGAAGAGACGGGCGAATGGGTCCTCGTGGACTTAGGTGACATCATCGTGCACGTCATGCAGCCCGCGATTCGCGTGTATTACAACCTCGAAGAAGTCTGGGGTGGCAAGGCTGTGCGTATGAAGCTTGCAGCCGACTCAACACGCCCTACCGTGGTCACCGGTGACGTCAAATTTGACCCGATGATTCAGCGTGAAGAGACGACAACTCGACGTGTGGCTAGCCGTACTTCACGCCCCGCCCGCTCACCGCGTTCGACGCGTTAAGCGCTAATCGAACAGAACTGCCCCGACCAAGACTATTCGCATGAAAATTTATGTGATCGCCGTCGGGGCAAAGATGCCAGACTGGGTCAACACTGCGTGGGATGACTACGCAAAGCGACTGCCCTCTGACTGGGCCGTCGTACTCAAAGAGATCAAACCCGAGCCGCGCACAACGGGCAAAACTGTTGCGCAGATGATGGCAGCGGAGGCTAAACGTATCGAGGCAGCGATTCCAGCGGATTCGCTACGGATCGCGCTCGACGAGCATGGCAAAGATCTGAGCACGACAAAATTTGCAAACACACTTCAGACCTGGCAGAACTCTAGCCAAGCGATTGCTTTGTTAATCGGTGGCCCGGACGGTCTGGATCCAGCACTCAAAACATCTTGCGCTCAGCTGCTGCGCCTCTCGTCGATGACGATGCCGCACCCCTTAGTGCGCGTGGTACTGATTGAGCAAATCTACAGAGGTTGGTCCATCCTCGTGAATCATCCCTACCACCGCGCATAATGTCACTGACCACTCTTTATCTTGCCTCTGCGAGCCCACGGCGGCACGAATTACTCTTACAAATCAATGTGGCGCACCAGGTTGTCGACATCCCTGCTGCACCCGGCGAAGATGAGCCTCGCCTACAAGATGAAAGCCCACTTGACTACGTGCAGCGGACAGCGCGCGATAAGGCTGACCGCGCAGTCATCTGGCTAGAAGATCAAGATCCGGATAGGTTTAATCTAGACGCCACGATTTTGACTGCGGATACGACCGTTGCTTTGGGAGACCGCATCCTGGGCAAACCCCGCGACGACGCAGATGCTAAAGAAATACTGTCGCTGCTGTCTGGCAAAACACACCTCGTGCATACGGCTGTGGTGTGCGCCCGAGGCAGGATGCGCTGGCAAGCACTTTCAATATCGGAAGTAAGCTTCGGTCAATTATCGTTAGACGATATCAACGCCTACGTCGCAACAAAAGAGCCTTTCGGCAAAGCAGGCGCCTATGGTATTCAAGGTGCTGCGGCTCGGTTTATTCGAGAGCTGCGTGGCAGCTATACCGGAGTCATGGGACTGCCCCTTTACGAGACAAGTCAACTTCTAAAGCTTTGTCTTTAGTCTACGCAAAACAGTTCTATCCGTCCATTCGCAGAGGCGACACTTGCGCTAAACCGAACGCACAAAGACAAACCCCCAGACGCATGTGCGACTGGGGGTTTGAGGGGTAAGAGCTTGACGATGTCCTACTTTCACAGACGTTAATCAACTATCATCGGCGCTAAGGTGTTTCACGGTCCTGTTCGGGATGGGAAGGGGTGGGACCACCTCGCTATGGTCATCAAGCGTAGCTTGTT
>CAMCWG010000091.1 GCA_945882005.1 Bordetella parapertussis | reverse complement strand
GGCTTTCCCTCCGCCTCACAAACCGACTTTGATTTTGTTCGCAAGCTTGTCGACGACAACCTGATTCCTGACGATGTCACGATCATCGCTTTGACACAAGCACGTCCACAACTGATCGAGCGCACAGTCGAATCGGCGGCAGGCGCTAAGCGCGCAATGATCCATCTGTACAACGCATGCGCACCGGGGTTTCGCCGCATCGTGTTCAACATGAATCGCGAGGAGGTAAAACAAGTTGCTGTTGAGGGTACACAGTGCGTGATGGACAACATGGCAAAGTATCCACAAACGCAGTGGCTCTACGAATATTCCCCAGAAGTCTTCAGCACCACTGAGCCTGACTTTGCCCTCGAAGTTTGTAACGCTGTCACAGAAGTCTGGAAGCCAACACCCCAGCGCAAAATTATTTATAACTTGCCTGCAACGATTGAAGCGACGACACCAAACATGTATGCCGATCAAATCGAATACATGCACAACAATCTGAACAAGCGTGACAGTATTGTGATCAGCTTGCACCCGCACAACGACCGCGGCACGGCAGTTGCGGCCGCGGAGCTTGGCTTGATGGCTGGCGCAGACCGTGTCGAAGGTTGCTTGTTCGGCAACGGTGAGCGTACCGGCAACGTCGATATCGTTACGCTTGCTTTAAATCTCTACACCCAAGGCATTCACCCAGGCCTGGACTTCTCCGATATCGATGAGGTCCGTCGCTGCGTTGAGTTTTGTAATCAGTTACCCGTTCATCCACGTCATCCCTATGCTGGGGATCTGGTCTTCACCGCATTTTCTGGCTCGCATCAGGATGCCATCAAGAAAGGGTTCGCTGTTCAAAAAGCCGATGCCATCTGGGAAGTTCCATACTTACCCATCGACCCAGCTGATCTTGGTCGCAGCTACGATGCAGTGATTCGTGTCAATAGCCAGTCAGGTAAGGGCGGTGTGTCCTACCTACTTGAACAAGAGCATGGCCTTGCCTTGCCACGCCGCCTGCAAATTGAATTCAGTCGTGCCATTCAGCGTGTGACAGACGAAACAGGTCGTGAAGTGACTGCGGCAGACGTCTACAACATCTTTAGTTCGGAATATCTGGCGCAGACCCAACCTTGGACTCTGATCAAGCATCGCATTACGGGCGATCCTTCGGCGGCTGAAGGGCAACACTTTACGATCGAGGCTGAATTTGAAGTAGACGGCAAGCGCCGCACCCTGACCGGAACGGGCGACGGCGCAATCTCTGCCTTCGTCAATTGCTTAGGTGAGCCCGTGCGCATCATGGATTATCACGAACACGCCATCGGGACCGGAACAGACACACGTGCAGCGTGCTATGTTGAAGTTCGCATCGGTGATGCGCCAACGGGTTTCGGTGTAGGTGTTGATCGTGACATTGTGACCGCGTCTTTTAAAGCGGTCTTAAGTGCATTGAATCGACATATAAAGAGCTAAGCTACCATTGCCCGAAGAGCACACCCGCTCGTTTATGTGCGTGCGTTGCACGGACAACGTCCTCGTCAGACATGGTGACGCGCCTCTTGCGACGTGCCATCCAGTCAAACAACTGGCTTCTAAGCTGCTCGCGTGTCGTCACATATCCTGGGTCACGGCCCAGATCATGCAGTTCCTGCGGATCTGTTTCTAAATCAAATAACTGCTCTGGCTCGTCGAGCCAATACACATAGCGCCATCGATCCGTTCGCATGGAATACGCCCGCGATTGTTGCGGTGTCTTATTCAACAACAATCGCGCTTGTCTGAAGCTGTAGTCCAACTCAGAAAACACTGCATCTCGCCACGCAGGCGTCTCACCGCGTAGCAAGGGCAACAAGCTCATTCCTTCGATGCGCTGCGAAGCGCCTTCCACACCCAGTGCATCTAAGAATGTCGGCACGAAGTCGACCGCCTCCACCATTCTGGCATCAACTGTCCCGCGTGTGGCATCCGCCCGGGCATCAGGATCCATGACGATGCAAGGGACTCGCTGGATCGCGTCATAAAACAGTTCCTTCTCACCCAACCAATGGTCGCCCAGGAAATCGCCGTGGTCCGACGTAAATACGATCATCGTATTTTTCATCAGACCTGCGCCTTCCATGTAATCGAATAGTCTGCCGAGGTGATCATCGAGTTGATGAATCAAGCCCTGATACGCTGGGCGAACAGTGCGGATACATTCATCGCGACTAAAGTTTTGGCCTTCCTCATGCTGTCGGTAAGCAGCTACAACAGGATGTGCGTCGATCTTTTCCTGCTCACTCCGCACGACAGGTAAGCATTGATCAGCGTTATACCTGTTGTGATACGGCGAGGGCGCCATGTAGGGCCAATGCGGCTTGACGTAGCTCAGGTGTAACACCCAGGGCGTGTCGCCCTTATTGCGCATAAAGGCTAGCGCCTGATCGGTCATGTAGGCTGTTTCAGAGTGCGGCTCAGCGACGCGAGCAGGTAAATAAACATTGCGCATGTTCCAACCACTCACCACCTCACCCTTAGCATCCACGCCTGCGATCACGTAGTCCGTCCACGGGTCATCAGACACATAGCCATGTTGCTTCAAATACGCGGGATAACCACTTTCTTGTCCTGGCGGATGATGGCCGTCGTAACGATCAATTTCTTTGAAACCGCCGCGCCGAAGTAAGTAGGCCAGTTCAGACTGACCATCAATCCCTAAGCGCTGCAGGCCCGCCACGTCTGGGATCACATGGGTCTTTCCAGCCAATACAAGATCTCGTTTTGCGCGTTCTAAGTATTCACCTAACGTAACTTCACCGATCGCGAGTGGCACGCGATTCCACGTTGTTCCGTGGCTTGAAGGATAACGCCCCGTGTAATAACTCATGCGCGAGGGTCCGCACACGCCGGAATTTACAAAAGCTCGACTAAACCGTACGCCGCGCTTAGCCAACGCATCAAGATTCGCGGTTTTTAAATACGGGTGTCCTTCACATCCAAGATGATCAGCACGAAACTGATCCGCCATAATGAAAAGAATGTTCTGCACTTCAGACATGGCTGACCTCTGTCTCGTTACTGTCTTTGCAGCGCTTCAATTTCCTCAGGCTCAAAGCCTGCGGCCATCCGCGCCTGCACGTTAAAGGGCCCTTTAAGCTTTGGGGCACGGTAGGTTAAAGCCAGCTCAGCGTATTGCACAACCGGATCAACGCCTCGCTGCGCACACAGCCAGCGATACCAGTAGTTACCAATGGCAACGTGCCCAATCTCTTCGCGCAAAATAAGGTCCACGATCTCAGCGCCCCGGCGGTCACCCCCGCTTGCGAGCTTATGTCGAACCGCGGGCGAGGCATCGAGCCCTCGGGCCTCAAGCGTACGGGGCACGAGCGCCAAGCGCGCCAACACATCGTCCTGTGTGCGCTCGGCCATTTCCCACAAGCCATCATGTGCAGGGAAGTCGCCGTAGCAATAGCCTAAGTCAGCCAAATGGGCCGAAAGCAATCGATAGTGCTCCGCTTCTTCCCGTGCAACACCCATCCAGTCGCGATAGAACTTTTCAGGCATGCCAGAAAATCGCCACACAACATCCAAGGCGAGGTTAATCGCGTTGAACTCAATATGCGCCAGGGCGTGGATCAGCACCGCGCGGCCCTCCTGCGTATGCACGCTGCGCGACAATAATCCTGCCGGCGGAACAAAACTCAGGGCGGGGCGCCCAGGGATGTACGCAACGAGCCTACCATCCCCTTTAAGGTCGGCCTCAAGCTCAATCGGGACATGGGCGTCCGCGCATGCAATCCACGCTGCTTTTGCGTCCCAAGACGTCTCTTGCAGCGCTGCCAGCGCAATTTGTCTGATTTCGTTCACGGGTGATAGCTCTACGGTTCGGTCCCCTTGGTAATATTGGCATTATGTCTGATCTACTCTCTTCCGCAAACAGCCCGCTTCCTGCCCGAATTCCTCGTGCAGCTTTGTTGCCAGGGTTACTGGGGCTGGCGCCCTTCTGGGCCTTAGCGTTCGCAACCGCCGCAGGGACTGGCATAGACCCACTGCTCGCCCTGACCGCGCTGATCATGTATGGCGCGATTATCTTGAGCTTCGTCGGTGCGTTATGGTGGGGGTTGGCTGTTCATGCACCAGCAACTGCTCCGCGTGGGACGCTCTTCATCTGGAGTGTCTTTCCTGCGCTGATTGGTTGGGTCGCAACGCTGGCACTGCCGGACGTAGGCCTGAGGATGCTCATGGCTGGTTTGGTCCTGCAGTGGGTACTGGACGGGATGCTGATGCGTAAAGTCCCCGGTCTAATTCCCGGCTGGATGTTTCGCTTGCGCACCATGCTAACTTTCGGCGCGCTTGGCGCCTTGGGCATCGCATGGTGGCAACTCGCTTAGGGGTTTTTCTTAGCCTTCTTAGCCTTTTTTTCCGGTAAGCCTAGCATCGTTCCACGACAACTCGACGCGCCACAACGGCATTCGTACTGCAACTTCAGCTTTTTGGTGAGCTTTTCATCGTCAATGATCAGACCATAATCGTAGTTCAGCTCTTCACCACGCTTGATGTCTCGCTTGGCAACGATATGCACCCGTTTGCCACCTTTACCTTCGCTGCTTTCACAGTTTGGCTCACAGGCGTGATTAATCCATCGTGCTTCGTTGCCATGGTCATCACCATCGATGATCTTGCCTGAGCTCAACGAAAAGAAAAACGTATGAAACGGATCGTCCGGGTTGGTTGGATGCCGGCGATCTGCTTCCTTGCTACTGATCGTTTTGCCACCGTACTCGATGATGCGCGTGCCTTCAGGAATATTACGCGCTGCGAATACGCCGTTTCCGTGCACCTTGGAACGCCTAACGATATGCCAAGGTTTCTCTGCTGTTGTCATGGGTGACGCTTCTAAAAATCAGGTGTTTTTCACACCGAAACAATGTTGAGGCTCAGGGAAAGCTCCGCTGCGCACATCTTCGGCATATTGCTCAACCGCCTTGCGCATTATTGTATCGAGATCGGCATAACGTTTGACGAATTTCGGTACGCGCTCGCCACTTAATCCGAGAATATCTTCTGTCACCAAGATTTGGCCATCGCATGCTGGCGAAGCGCCGATGCCGATCGTAGGAATGGATACTTGCGCAGTGATCTCTGCGGCCAACGTCTCCTGTACACCCTCCAGCACGATACCGAAGGCGCCTGCGCGTTCAACCGCGTGGGCATCGGCAAGAATCCGCGCTGCATCTTCCGGGGATTTACCTTGCGACAAATAACCACCCATCGTATTGACATACTGCGGCATCAAACCAATATGCGCCAACACAGGAATACCGCGGGCAGCTAGGTACTGAATCGTTTCGGCCATAATCACGCCGCCCTCAAGCTTGACGGCGTCGGCACCTTGACTCAACAAATAGCCTGCGCTGCGAAATGCTTGCGCAAGCGATTCTTGATAGCTACCAAAGGGAAGGTCCGCGACAATGCATGCTCGCTGTGTTGAGCGCGCGACCGCAGCCGTGTGCTGGGCAATCGTTTCTAAAGAAATCGATAAAGTATTTGGCAATCCGTAAGCAACCATCGCGGTTGAATCGCCAATCAAAATAAAATCGACATACTGGTCGATGGCGCGTGCCACAGGGGCACTATGCGCAGTCAACGCAACAATTTTGCGCTGACGCTTGCACGCCATCAACTGCGGGATTGTGACCCGCTTAACAACTGCCTGCACGCTCATTAACGACCCTTATTCCTTGGCGGTCGTTTTAGCGGCTTTTTTTGCAACCTTCTTAACAGCCTTCTTTGCGGCTTTCTTCACAACCGCTTTTTTCACAGCTGTTTTTGTCGCAGTTTTCGTTACGGGTTTCGTAGCAGTCTTCGTCGCCGTTTTAGCTGCTTTTTTGGCAGGGGTTTTCGTCGCCGTCTTGGCCGCGGTCTTAGTTGGTGTCTTGCGACCTGGCTTGTCAGGGCGTGCTTCAAACTCAAAGCTCACCTTACCATCTGCTCCACGCGCAAGGTACGCCTTGAACTTGCGGTTTGTACGGCTCGAGATAAAGCCTTCCAGTAAATCCGTTTTCCCGGTCGCTAATAGCTTCACCATTTGGTCGGGGCCAACTTCCTGCTGCAAAATCACTTTGCCTGAGCGGAAGTCACAACTGCGCTCCGGTCCAACGGATTTTTCGCAGATGTAGCTCATGCCGTGCTCGTAAACCGGTGCTGTGCACTTCGGACACGGCCCGAGTGCCGTGCGTCCAGAAAAATCAACCGGCTCATTGGACTCTTCATCGCGCTGTCCAAAATCGAACTCTAACTTTGAATCTGGATCGAGCTTCAAAATCGCGGCAAAAGGACGTCCCATTTTGCTGATGAAGCCCTGCAGCGGACCAATATGCTTATCGGTGATCAGTGTCTCAACTTCGGAAGGCTCAAACGTGCGACCGCCTGGATGCTTGCCAATCGAAAAATCACATTTTGTACATGCGTAGCGGCGATAGTTTTCTTTTACCTCAGCTCCACATTTCGGGCAGGGCGTATGCAAACTTACATAATCGCCGGGCACTGTGTCACGGTCATATTCCTTTGCCCGCTTCACAATCACTTGGGTCATCTGTGCAATTTCTTGCATGAAGGCCAAGCGCTCAAGTTCACCTTGTTCGATTTGCTTAAGCTTATGCTCCCACTCGCCGGTGAGCTCAGGCGAAGTCAATTCTTTAACATCCAAACCATTGAGCAGCGTCATCAACTGACGGGCCTTCGCAGTCGGCACCAAATCGCGACCTTCGCGACGCAGGTAGTTCTCATTGAGCAAGCCTTCAATGATCGACGCACGGGTAGCTGGTGTACCTAGACCGCGCTCCGACATCGCTTGTGCGAAATCATCATCGTCCACGAGCTTGCCCGCGCCTTCCATTGCCGATAGCAAGGTGCCTTCGTTGTAGCGTGCCGGGGGCTTGGTCACCAATGCGACGGTCTCGACCTCTTCCGTGCGAACCTTCTCACCTTCGGCCACTGCAACCAGTGTCGCGTCTTCACCTTGCACTTCACGGCCCCACACAGCCAACCAACCCGGGGAGACAAGCACCTTGCCCTCAGACTTGAACTGGTGCGATTGCACGATAGTGGTGCGCGTGGTTAGACGGAATTCAGCCGCTGGGAAAAAGATTGCTAGAAAGCGCTTAACAACTAGATCGTATAGCTTGGCTTCTGCTTCGCTCAGCTCTTTCGGGATTTGCAAGGTCGGAATAATCGCAAAGTGATCAGACACTTTCTTGTTGTCGAAAATTCGCTTGTTCGGCTTGACCCAACCGTTCTTAGTAATCGTGGCGGCATGCGGCGCTAAGCCCTTGCTGACCCCACTACCTTCGGCGAGCGCATCCATCGTCGCTTTCACCGTGTCGATGTAATCCTCAGGCAGATGTTTAGAGTCCGTCCGTGGGTACGTCAGCGCCTTATGCCGCTCATAAAGACTTTGCGCAAGTGACAGGGTCGTCTTCGCCGAAAATCCAAAACGTCCGTTGGCCTCACGTTGTAGTGAGGTCAAGTCAAACAATGCGGGAGCAGCTTCCGTTTTAGGCTTTGCGACTTCATTAACAATGCCTGGCTGGTCACGACATGCTGCAACAACACTCTTTGCTGCCGCCTCGGCCCACAAGCGCGATTCGTGCTGCGCAGGATCCTCTGGATTCTTTTTGAAGTTTGGATCAAACCAACGACCTTCATACAAGCCACCAGCTGCGACAAACGTCGCGCGCACTTCCCAATAGTTGCGCGGCTCAAACCGCCGAATTTTCTCTTCCCGCTCAAACACAATTGCTAGGGTCGGGGTCTGGACACGTCCAACAGGCGTCTTAAAGAACCCGCCATCCTTGCTGTTGAACGCAGTCATGGCACGCGTGCCATTAATGCCCACCAACCAATCAGCCTCGGCGCGCGAACGAGCCGCGGCCTCCAGTGGCTTCATCGTGTCATCTGAGCGTAACTGCGTAAACGCCTCGCGAATCGCGTCTTGCGTCATGGATTGCAGCCACAAACGCTGTACCGGCTTTTTCTGCGACGCATACTGCTCGATGTAGCGAAAAATCAGCTCGCCCTCACGTCCTGCGTCACATGCATTAATCAGCGCTGAAACGTCCTTGCGCTTGATTAGTCTCACCAGCATCTTGAGGCGCTCGGCAGATTTCTTGTCGCTGGGTCCAAGCTCAAACTGGGGGGGAATCACTGGCAGGTGCGTAAAGCTCCACTTCCCCTTGACCGGGTCGTTCGGAGCCACCAAGCTCAACAGGTGCCCAACGCTCGAGGACAGCACGTACTTATCGTTCTCGAAATAGTCGCCCTCGCGCGTGAAACCACCTAGCGCCCTGGAAATATCAAGGGCGACCGAGGGTTTCTCAGCAATTATTAGTGTCT
The DNA here is from genome assembly GCA_945882005.1 of Bordetella parapertussis. Lineage (GTDB taxonomy): Bacteria > Pseudomonadota > Gammaproteobacteria > Burkholderiales > Burkholderiaceae_B > Zwartia > Zwartia parapertussis_C. The sequence goes on along the minus strand of CAMCWG010000091.1, from coordinate 1,417 downwards.
TAGTCATTCTTATCCATTCTGACCCGCTCACCCAAAGCTGGTGGTCGGATCAATGCGTTAATTCAAGCTAGCGCGGATCATAAGGGCGCTGGTGATTGCCGTGCAAGTTAGCACGACTCTGCCCTTGCACCCAAACGGACATGGCAGCGGACCAAAATGTCTCTATATTAGTGGCAGGGACTCTTTCAAACCCCAAGTCTACCCAAGCCTGCTGTAACACCTCTAGCGGACGGGCGAGGTCTAGCGCTTTCGCACCATTCTGTTTTGAGAGCTTTTGTCCATTTCGATCCATCACTAGCGGTACGTGTAACACGGTCGGCTGTTCGTAACCGAGAATTTCACGCAGCATATTTTGCCTTGCTGTGCTTGTAAGTAAGTCTTCACCTCGAACAATATCTGTGATCTGTTGGGCTGCATCGTCTACCACCACAGCGAGCTGATAGGCCCAGATACCGTCTGCACGCTTCACAACAAAATCACCAACAGCATGGGCGACATCTTGCTCTTTCCAGCCTTGCCAGCGATCTTCAAACCGATAGACGCCCTCTAGCACTCGCACCCGCCAAGAAAGCGCCTGACGGCCGGCTGGTAGCCCCAGACGGCAGGTTCCGGGGTAGGGCCGCTCTCCATCCGCCCGCATTGACGCCTCTTGCACAGCAGAGTCGGCAATTTCTCGGCGCGTACAGCCGCAGGGATAAAGGCGATTTAATGAAAGAAGGGCGTCAAAAGCCGACTGATAGACATGTAATCGACGAGATTGAAAGACGATGTCTTCATCCCAAGTCATTCCGAGTGCCTGGAGCTGACCTAAAATGATGTCAACGGCGCCAGGTGCGTTGCGAGGCGTGTCTAAATCCTCGATGCGCACTAGCCATTTGCCACCCCTTGCCCGGGCATCAACAAAGCTTGCGACCGCGGCCACAGCCGAACCAGCGTGAAGTGGCCCGCTCGGGCTCGGGGCAAACCGCCCACAATATGATGACAACACCGGAGACAGCAGGCCGATTAGTGCAACAAGCGATCACCATCGTCGCGCAAAAGCTCCTCAAGAATCAAGTGGTCGACCTCGGCCTCCTGACTCCAAAGCACCATCAAAGCGATGATTTTGATTTTTTGCAAAGAAACCGGACCATCTGTTGTCGCCATGGCGCGATCGATCACTATTTCGCGTAGCGCTGGAGACAAGGCCTCAGTCGCTTCGAGAAAAGTAATAAACCCAATCGCCGTGGCGCCAAGATGCTGTTGCTCAGACTCGGCATACACCCGCGTTCCGTTGCCTGGCGTGTGAGCAAGCTCGACGCATTGCTCGGTTGTTTCCGCCAGACCGACCAGCCAGCCGAGCGCATCGTCAATGTCGTTGTGCTCAAACCCAGCCGCGGCCAGACGTTTGGCCAACACCTCGGCTGAAGGACAGGCT
>CAMCWG010000090.1 GCA_945882005.1 Bordetella parapertussis | reverse complement strand
AGTGGGGGGGCAAGCCGTTTCGCGCCCGCCAATTGCAAAAGTGGGTGCATCAGCGGGGCGCGAGTGATTTCGATCTAATGACTGACTTGGCACGTGAATTCCGTGCCCAGTTGTCGGAGTCTTGCATCGTCCAAGCGCCCAACGTGCTGACGCAGCACCGCTCAGCAGATGGCACCCGCAAATGGCTGTTTGATGTTGGCCAAGGCAATGCAATCGAATCTGTGTTTATTCCCGAAGATGACCGCGGCACATTGTGCATTTCAAGTCAGGCGGGGTGTAACGTTGCGTGCACGTTTTGCTCTACAGGCCATCAGGGCTTTAATCGCAACCTGACAGCCGCCGAAATCATCGGTCAGCTTTGGTGGGCAAGGCACGAGCTCATGCAGGATACAGCGTCTGCACGTATCGGATCGCAAGAAGGCTCGGAAGATGCTCGCCTAATCAGTAACGTTGTGATGATGGGTATGGGCGAGCCCCTGCTCAATTACGAGCCTGTACTGGCGGCCTTGCGTATGATGCTTGACGATAACGCCTACGGCTTGTCGCGCAGGCGTGTCACCGTGTCCACCTCTGGCGTTGTCCCGATGATGGATCGTTTGTCTCAAGATTGCCCGGTCGCCTTAGCCGTGTCGTTGCACGCCCCGAATGATGCGTTGCGTGACACGCTCGTACCGCTGAATAAAAAATACCCTCTCAATGAACTGCTCGCTGCGTGTGAGCGTTATCTAGCCTTTGCTCCGCGCGATTTCATCACGTTTGAATACGTGATGCTGGAGGGCGTGAACGACCTTGATCAGCATGCGCGTGAGCTGATACAGATTGCTAGGCGTATCCATTGCAAATTCAATTTAATTCCCTTCAATCCTTTTCCGGGTTCCGGCCTCCAGCGCTCGTCCGCTGCCCGCATCCGTGAATTCTCCCAGATTCTGATGGATGCGGGGATTGTGACAACTGTTCGCAAAACGCGTGGCGATGATATCGATGCTGCATGCGGACAACTCGCCGGTGAAGTGAAAGATAGAACAAAGTTAAGTGAAAGAATGGCGCAAAAAAAGACGATTCCCATTAAGGAGAGCCGTACATGAGTGCAGAGGATTTCGTAAGTCCGCTTCGTGTCGAGTCACAACCCGCTCCCGCAGAACGTGTGAGTGCAGCCGTTTCGTTGCGCGCCTTGCGTGTGTCCAAAGGACTATCGCTCGAAGATGTGGCGGCCCGTTTAAAGTTTCCTGCGCGCTATATCGAAGCGCTTGAGTCAGAGCGCTTTGAAGAGCTGCCCAGAGGTCTTGGCTTGAAGAGTCTCCTTAAAAACTACACAAAGCTTTTAGGCGTTGACTCTAAACCGCTTGAAGAAGCCTTGCAGTCTTATGTCGGACAAGTTGAGGGTGGTATCGGTAATCACAACTCGACCCGTACCCTTGATCACAACACGGTTGCTCCTTTGCGGCCTCTCGCAGCGTGGTTTTGGTGGGTGCTGATTGCGGTTGTTGTATTAGCCGCCGCGATGGTTGCTCTCAGTCACGATATTTTGCCAACCTCCTGGTTGCCGACCTGGCTTGAGGGGTGGTTCAAATGAGTGAGCCTAAGGTAGATTCCCAGCCAGGCGTTGTGAAGCGCCATTCCACACGCACAGTCACCGTGGCGTGGGGTGAGAATCGCACGCTCATCGGTGGCGCGGCGCCTGTCTTGGTCCAATCGATGACCAACACGGATACCGCGGATGCCATTGCGACCGCGATCCAGGTTAAAGAGCTTGCACTAGCCGGGTCCGAGATTGTCCGGATCACGGTCAACACGCCAGAGGCTGCCAAAGAGGTGCCTGCCATCCGTGAGCAGCTCGATCGTATGGGGATTTCGGTACCGCTTGTCGGCGATTTTCATTACAACGGGCACAAGTTGCTCACGCAATTCCCAGAGTGCGCACAGGCGCTCTCGAAATATCGTATTAATCCTGGCAACATGGGCGGCGGTAAGCGTCGTGATGATAATTTCGCACAGATGATCGAAGTTGCATGCCGTCACCAAAAGCCAGTTCGGATCGGCGTGAACTGGGGTAGCCTTGATCACGAGTTGCTTGCACGCATGATGGATGAAAACAGCAAGCTTGCCACACCGCGCGATGCGCAAGCAGTGATGCGTGATGCCTTGGTTGTATCTGCGATCAGTAATGCGCAACGCGCTGAAGAACTCGGTTTGCCTGGCGATGCAATCATCTTGTCCTGCAAGGTAAGTCATGTACAAGACTTGATTGCGGTTTATCGAGACCTTGCTTCGCGCTGTGATTATCCATTGCACTTGGGTTTAACCGAGGCCGGTATGGGCAGCAAAGGCATTGTGGCTTCCACGGCGGCTCTGAGCGTCCTCTTGCAAGAAGGGATTGGCGACACGATTCGTATTTCGCTAACGCCCGAGCCAGGCGGAGACCGTACTCGCGAGGTGATTGTTGGACAAGAGATCCTACAGACGATGGGGCTCAGAGCCTTTACACCAATGGTCGTCGCTTGTCCTGGCTGTGGCCGCACCAGCAGTACAGTGTTTCAGGAGCTGGCTGATCGCATTCAAACGTATCTGCGCGAGCAGATGCCGCTCTGGAAGAATCAATATCCAGGCGTGGAGTCGATGAACGTCGCGGTGATGGGATGTGTGGTGAACGGCCCCGGTGAGAGCCGTCATGCGGATATCGGTATTAGTTTGCCCGGTACTGGTGAAGTGCCTGCTGCACCCGTCTTTGTAGATGGTGAGCGCACCGTTACCCTGAAAGGTGAGCACATTGCCGAAGAGTTTCAAGTGATTGTTCAAGAGTACGTCGCACGCCGTTACGGTAGTAAGTTATGACACAAGCGTTTGCAAAAGTTACCGCCATTCGTGGCATGAATGACGCACTGCCTGGGGCGAGTGCGCGTTGGGAATTGCTCGAAGAGTATGTCCGCGCCTGGATGCGTGCGTATGGGTATCGCAATATGCGTACCCCCATTCTTGAGCACACCCGACTCTTTACGCGCGGTATCGGCGAAGTCACCGATATCGTCGAGAAAGAAATGTATAGCTTTACCGATGCGCTCAACGGCGAGTCGTTAACGATGCGCCCCGAGTTTACGGCTGGGATGGTGCGCGCGACGATCGAGCACAACCTCATCTATGACCGACCCCAGCGTGTGTACGCGATGGGCCCCGTGTTCAGGCACGAGCGTCCCCAAAGAGGGCGTTATCGTCAGTTTCATCAAATTGACGTTGAGGCGCTTGGTTTAGCTGGGCCAGATATTGATGCTGAGATGATCATTATGGTCGCTCGCTTGTGGGCCCTATTAGGAATCAAAGATGTCACGCTCGAGCTGAACTCTCTGGGGCAGGCGCAAGAGCGGGCGACCCACCGTGCAGCGTTGATTCAGCACTTAGAAGCCCATAAAGATGTCCTGGATGAAGACGGTTTGCGTCGTATGTATACAAACCCGTTAAGGGTCTTGGATACAAAAAATCCTGCGATGCAGGCGATGGCGGATGCCGCGCCCAAACTCTTTGATTTTCTGGGCGACGAGTCAAAGGCGCATTTTGATGGTGTGTGCGCGCGTCTGCAGGATGCAGGGGTGGCCTACCGTATCAATCCCCGTATGGTGCGAGGACTCGATTACTACAACCTAACGGTTTTTGAGTGGGTGACAGATAAGCTGGGCGCGCAAGCAACTGTGTGTGGCGGCGGACGTTACGACGGATTGATCGAGCTTGTTGGCGGAAAGCCCGCTCCAGCGGTAGGATTTGCGATTGGCATGGAGCGTTTGCTGGATTTATGGGGGCAGTATCAACCCGAAGCGCCTCAAACTGAATGCGAAGTGTATTTTGTGCACCAGGGCGAGTCAGCCCAGCGTCGCGCTGCTGTGCTCGCTGAAGCCTTGCGTGATGGGGGGATTGCAACGATTGTGCATGCTGGTGCAGGAAGTTTTAAATCGCAGTTCAAACGCGCCGACACGAGCGGTGCAGCGATTGCGGTTATTCTTGGGGATGACGAGTTGGCTGTGGGTATGGCGTCAGTCAAAATGTTGCGTGTTCAGAACGCGAGCGAGCCTGCTGGGCAACAACAAGTGTCACTGGATAATTTAGTGGCTTTTTTGAAAGAGAAGGTTAAATAAGAATGGCTTACGATCTTGACGAACAAGAACAACTAGACCAGCTCAAAGCCTGGTGGAACAAGTACGGTACCTTGGTAGTGACGCTCTTAGTCATTGCAACCGCTGTTGCTGGAAGCTGGCGCGGATGGCAATGGTACGAGGGTAACCAGGCTGTGCAAGCGCGCGGGTATTTTGAAGCGCTTGAAGAGGCTGGCCGCCAAAAGGGTGATGAGTCGGTTGCACGCATTAATGCCGCAATGCAGACGTTACGTGCAGATTATTCTGGTACGGACTACGCGGCGCGTGGCGCCTTAGTCGCTGCCTCGGCACTAGCCGAGCGTAATGATGTAGTTGCAGCGCGTGCGCAACTTGAATGGCTTGTGAAGTCTAAGCATGCAGCCCTGGTTCCTGTGGCCAAACTGCGTTTGGCAGGTTTGTTGTATGAACAGAAAGAGTTTGATGCGGCACTCGCTCAGCTCAAGGACCCTTCGGTTTCCTTTGCTGGCCTATACGCAGACCGACGTGGCGATATCCTTGCTGCGCAAGGCAAGGGTGCCGAAGCCCGCAGCGCGTGGACGCAAGCGATCGAGCTGCTTGGTGTGATCAATCCCTTGACCCCGGTAGTCAAACTCAAATTAGATGCGCTCGGAGCCTAATATGAATTTTTCGTCCATCAGTCGGTTTGTGCGCTTGGGTACTGCGGCGTGTCTCTTTATAGCCCTGACTGGGTGCGCGCTGATTACGGGTGACGATGGACGATATAAGCCCTCAGCCTTGACCACTTATCCTGCAGGTCTGTCTGTACAGGTCGGCTGGAAGGTGCAGATCGGCAGTGGCTCTGGTATTGGTTTTGCGCCTGCTGTGGTGGGGACGGCGGTGTATGGGGCGGCAGCGAATGGTGCAGTCGGCAAGTATGACCTCAGTACTGGCAACGCCGTCTGGACTGCAAAACTTGACGTGCGACTGACCTCAGGTGTCGGTAGCGACGGAAAAACGACTGCAGTTGTGGCGCGCGATGGTACCGTGATTGCAATGGACGATACGGGGACCGTCAAATGGCGCTCCAAAGCAACCAGTGATGTGTCGGTACCGCCAGTCGTAGGCTACGGCGTCGTTGTTGTTCGCAGCGGTGACTATCGTATTCAGGCCTTCAATGCAGAGACAGGCGACCGAATTTGGAACGTGCAGCGGCCTGGGCCGGCATTGGCATTGCGTGCGCCCGGACGCATTGCGTTGTTCGATGGGTTGATTATTACGGGCATTCCTGGCGGCAAGTTGATTGCGATTAACGCAGTGTCCGGAGATGTGCAGTGGGAAGGCATTGTTGCTGCACCCAAGGGTGCAACAGACCTAGAACGCGTGAATGACGTCGTTGGCTTGCCTGTGTTGGCGCCGCCGCTGCTATGTGCGGTTGCGTTTCAAGGCCGCATTCTTTGTTTTGATCTGGCCTCAGGTGGGCGTCCCATCTGGAGTAAGAATTTTTCGAGCGCAGTCGGTCTAACAATCGATAGCGCACAGGCCTATTCCCCCAATCAGTCTGATGCCGTGTCGGCATTCGCACTGAAGGATGGTAAGTTGAATTGGACCCAGGATGCGCTGCGGTATCGCAAGCTTACGAGCCCAGCGGTGCTTGGTAATGCGGTTGCGGTGGGTGATTATGATGGGTATGTGCATTTCATGGCTGCGGATGATGGACGTTTGCTCGCCCGCATTGCCGTTGGAGGAGGCCAGATCAACGCTCCTTTGATTGCGACACCCCAGGGTGTGCTCGTTAATACCGGCGACGGTTCTCTTGTTTTGATAGTGTTGAAATAAATATTGTGTCTGTAAAGCCTGTCGTTGCCCTTGTAGGACGCCCGAACGTTGGAAAGTCGACGCTTTTTAATCGGCTCACGCGTTCGCGTTCGGCGTTGGTCGCCGACTTTTCCGGTCTAACCCGAGATCGTCATTACGGGGAAGGGCGGGTTGGTGATACGCCCTTTATTGTGGTGGATACTGGTGGTTTTGAGCCTGTCGCGAAAACCGGCATCCTGCATCAAATGGCGCGCCAGACGAAGCAGGCGATTGCAGAAGCTGATGTCGTCGTGTTTTTGGTCGATGCGCGTGCTGGCCTAAACGCACACGATCACGACATTGCCCGTTTGTTGCGTAAGCTTGGACAAAAAGTCGTGCTTTGTGTGAACAAAGCCGAGGGGATGCAGCACGGTAGCGCCGTCGCAGAGTTTCATGAGCTTGGGCTCGGACTGCCTTGTCCTATCTCGGCTGCGCACGGTGACGGGATCGCGGATCTGATCGAGCACGCGCTTGAGGGACTCGGAGAGAAAATCGAGGACGAAGTGTATGACGCTGATGAGGTCGAACCGAGCCCGGACGCCTTAGCGAGCGACGCCTCCGAACCTGCTGAGCCTGTTATTCACCATCGGATCAAGCTGGCCATCGTTGGTCGGCCAAACGTTGGGAAGTCCACCTTGATCAATACTTTGCTTGGCGAAGAGCGCGTCATTGCGTTCGACATGCCCGGTACCACACGCGATGCGATTGAAATTGAGTTCGATCGTGGTGGTAAGCAGTACACCTTGATTGATACGGCAGGTCTTCGCAAACGTGGCAAGGTGTTTGAAGCAATCGAAAAATTCTCAGTGATTAAAACCTTGCAAGCAATTGAAGCGAGCAACGTCGTGCTGCTGATGATTGATGCACAACACGAAGTCTCTGAGCAGGACGCGCACATCGCTGGTTTTATCCTCGAGACAGGTCGGGCGCTGGTTGTGGCGATTAATAAATGGGATGGTCTCGATCCCGAGCATCGCGAACGTATTCAACGCGAGTTCGATCGCAAGTTAAGATTTCTGTCGTTTGCGCGCGTGCACACGATTTCAGCCTTGCGTGGGCAGGGAATCAACACCGTCTTGCGTTCTGTTAATGCCGCGCATGCCGCCGCGTTTACCAAGTTGTCCACGCCACGCCTGACGCGCGAGCTGCAGGCAGCGATTGAGCAACAGCCGCCACCGCGCAAGGGTATTTTCCGTCCCAAAATGCGCTATGCGCACCAAGGTGGGCAGAACCCTCCTCTGATTATTATCCACGGCAATGCTCTGGATGCCATCCCGGATTCTTATCGTCGCTACTTGGAAGGGCGTTTCCGCGATGAGTTCGAGCTTGCCGGCACGCCATTGCGCATTGAATTCAATTCCTCCTACAACCCTTACGCCGATAATTAATCGTTTACGCGCGGACTGCGAGCCCTCATGAGTCGTTTCTGGAATAGCCTGGTTTCTAAATTAGAACCTTATGTGCCCGGCGAGCAGCCGCGCGTTCAAAATCTGATCAAGCTCAATACTAACGAGCACCCCTACGGTCCGTCGCCCAAGGTGTTGGCAGCGATTGCAGCACAAACAAATGACAACCTGCGCTTATATCCTGACCCGACGGCGTTGGAGTTGCGCGAGGCGATCGCCAGTCGCTTTGGTTTGACTGCCGCACAAGTGTTTGTCGGAAACGGTTCGGATGAAGTGCTAGGGCATGCCTTTCATGCCTTGCTCAAGCATGACGCTCCTATTTTGTTTCCGGATATCACTTATAGCTTTTACCCCGTGTATTGTGGGCTGTACGAGATTGCCTACAAAGCCGTTCCTCTGGATGAGGACTTTAAAATCCGCGCGGAAGACTATCTCCCGCAGGGGCAGGCAAAAGCGGGTGGAATCATCTTCCCGAACCCGAATGCACCAACCGGTATCGCGCAGCCTCTGGATCAGATCGAACGCGTTGTGGCTGCGAATCCGGATATTGTGGTGGTGGTAGACGAGGCCTACGTTGATTTTGGCGCCCAAAGCGCGGCGGGGCTGATTGCCAAATATCCTAATTTGCTGGTTGTGCACACGATGTCCAAAGCCTACTCTCTGGCCGGCTTGCGTGTTGGTTTTGCAATGGGACACTCGGATCTTATTCAGGGTTTGGATCGAGTTAAGAATAGCTTTAATTCCTATCCGCTAGATCGGCTGGCTCTGGCCGGCGCACAGGCAGCCGTCCAGGATCAGACCTACTTTGAACAGGCCCGCGATGCGGTGGTGCGTAGCCGCGATGCTCTGACGCGTGATCTGCAGGGTTTAGGCTTTGAAGTTTTGCCGTCGGCTGCGAATTTTATCTTTGCACGCCACCCAGCCCATAGCGGGGAAGAGCTGGCGCGCGCCTTACGTGAGCGCAATATTCTCGTCAGACATTTCAAGTCGCCGCGTATCTCGAATCATCTCCGGATCACGATTGGAACAGATACGCAATGTAGTCAGCTGATCGCTGCATGCCGTGATATATTAAAGTGAAATAGTATAAATAATATGTAAATATATGATTTAAATAAAAATAATATAAATGTTATGTCATTGAGCTTTAGTGAGCATATTTAGTAACAAAGTATTATTGTCACTAGCATCCCGAGGGAAAACCCTGTAGAGTGTGACTTAAGATTTCGTCGCACAACGCAGCTTAGGTGAGGCGTAGTCGCTAACAACAATATAAGGAGCCTGCCAATGAGCAACAAAGGGCAAACTTTGCAAGATCCCTTCTTGAACGCTTTGCGTAAAGAGCACATCCCAGTGTCTATTTATCTGGTGAACGGGATCAAACTCCAGGGTCAGGTCGAATCTTTCGATCAGTATGTTGTGCTCCTGCGCAACACAGTCACCCAAATGGTCTATAAGCACGCAATATCGACAGTGGTGCCTGCACGCGCCGTCAGTCTGCCCACCGAAGGCGTAGGCGAAACTGCTGCTGAATAATTCGTCCGGAGTCAGCGCATGCGTGCGTTGATTATTAGCGTCGATCTTGGTTCGCCAGACTATCTGGCGCACGCCCAAGAGTTCGAAATGCTGGCGACTGGCGCCGGGGCTGAGCTCGTCGGTACGCTAAAGGCCCGACGGCAGCGGCCAGATGCCGCTTATTTCATTGGTTCAGGTAAGGTACAAGAAGGGGTCTTGCTCGCTGAGCAGGGCGAGGCTGAGGTCATTTTGTTCGATCAGCCCTTATCCCCAGCCCAGCAACGCAATCTCGAGCGCCAGTTCAACTTGCGTGTGGTTGATCGCGTTGCCTTGATTCTTGATATTTTTGCACTGCGCGCGAAGAGCCACGAGGGCAAGTTACAAGTAGAGCTTGCTCAGCTGCAACACCTATCCACGCGCTTGACGCGTTTGTGGTCCCACCTTGAACGACAACGCGGCGGTATCGGGATGCGTGGTCCAGGCGAGTCTCAGCTCGAGATGGATCGCCGCATGATCGGTGCCAAAGTGCGCGTGTTGCGCGAGCGTCTGGAGCGAGTACAAAGGCAACGCACCACACAACGTCGCTCTCGGGCCCGTGGTGCGACACTTTCCGTATCTTTAGTCGGTTACACCAACGCAGGTAAGTCAACGCTATTTAATGCGATGACCCGTGCCGGCGCGTATGCTGCGGATCAGCTGTTTGCCACACTCGATACGACAACGCGGCGTGTCTGGATCGAAGGTGCGGGGCAAATTACCCTCTCAGATACTGTGGGCTTTATTCGCGATTTACCCACTACACTCATCGCTGCCTTCAGGGCAACTCTCGAAGAAGCGATTCATGCCGATTTACTGTTGCATGTTGTTGACGCAGCAAGCCCTCAGCGTGACGAGCAGATTCATGAAGTCAACAAAGTATTAAGTGACATTGGTGCGGCAGATATTCCCTGTATTTTGGTCTATAACAAGATCGATCTAGTTGGTCTCGAACCTCGGGTCGAACAAGATG
>CAMCWG010000089.1 GCA_945882005.1 Bordetella parapertussis | reverse complement strand
AAGTTCACCACGCGTGAACTGTTCGTGGTGAATCGTGGATCGCTGGCCAGATCAGGGCGATTCATGGCCTGACAGAAGCTGGCAAACTGCCCGTCGTTGCCAACGGCCAGTACCATTTGACCATCGGTGCATTGAAAAACATCTTGAGGTTGAATGTTGGGATGCTTATTGCCCATGCGCTGTGGCGTTTTGCCAGACACGAGATAGTTCATACCCTGATTGGCAATGGTGGCGACCATGACATCCAGCATAGCTAAATCGATGAATTCGCCTTCACCACTTTCATTGCGACGAGCGAGTGCCGCGAGTACGCCCACAGCGGCCCACATGCCCGTCATTAAATCCATGATGGGCATGCCGACTTTTTGTGGGCCGCCACCGGGCTGGCCATCACGCTCGCCTGTCACGCTCATCAAGCCACCCATGGCCTGAATCATGAAGTCATAGGCGGGCAGATCCGCCAGCGGACCGTCTTGCCCGAAGCCGGTCACAGAGCAGTAAATGATGGCAGGATTGACGGCTTTTAAGTCTTCGTAAGCAAGCCCATAGCGGTTGAGCGTGCCGACCTTGTAGTTTTCAAGAACGATATCAGCTTGCGCCGCTAACTTGCGCACAAGGTCTTGCCCTTCGGCCGTGCTGATATCGATCGTGACTGATTGCTTACCGCGGTTCGCTGCTAAAAAATAACAAGCTTCGCGGGTTTGCTCGCCATTTTCGGCCTTCAGAAAAGGAGGGCCCCACACGCGGGTGTCGTCACCCACACCAGGTCTTTCTACTTTGATGACGGTGGCGCCAAGATCTGCTAGAACTTGGCCCGCCCATGGACCCGCCAACACACGGCTTAGGTCAAGGACTTTGACGTGTGTGAGTGGGCCGTGTTGTTTCATTAGTCGGATCCGAGTGACAGCTTGTTAGGCATGCGTTTTTCAATCGACCACTTGAGCAGCGCTGCACTGCGATAAATGCCATGTGCAAATTTGCCGTAAGGCAGGGTCAGGAAGAGTGCCATCACAATACCGAGGTGAATCGCGAGCAGCAACGCCATAGCGCTGGTATCGCGCCAAATCAACAGTGCCAAACCAGTGAGACTGGTTAAAAACAGCAAGGCAATGAATCCACGATCCATCGGTTTTTGTGCAGCGTCACCGTGCAAGGCAGACCGATTAAGGTTGAGCCACAACAATCCTGCTGGTCCAATTAACAGGCCGATGCCGCCCACTGTACCGAGAATGACGGGCAAGCTGGTATAAGCGTAAGGCGCTTGCAAGCCGAGTACGTAGTGATAGAGCGTTGCCACAGAGGTGGACGCAAAACACAACATGAAGCCATAAAACGTGAGGTGGTGAAAGCGCCTGCGTCGCAGCGTGAAGCGGTCGTCTTCGTCGTTACAGCCGTCACCGTGACCGCCATCCAAGTACTTTAGTTTCAAGGCGTTGTGCGCAGCTTCGCCGATTGCTTCACCACTGGCTTGCCCTGGTGTGATTTCGCTCCAGAAGCGTTTGACGCCTATCCCGAGCGCGAGAACCGCAAAACCGAAGACGACACCGAACATCAACGCGAGTGTGTTGTGTGGGAAGATGGCGTAGAAATTACCAGCTAGCGGTTCGTGCAGTAGCTTGCCCGTTGACATGACGGTCAATACTAAAAACAGTGCCAGACCGAAGGCCGTGGCAAGAGACAGTGTGAGGCCGTTATTCTTATAAAGCTTGCCCAAAGAGGACGGCCACGCAAAGTCGGTATAGGTCTCCATGCGCACTTTGGCCATGGCTTGTGGAACGTTTACCATGAACTCGTGGGGCGGAGCGTACTGACAGGCGTGCAGACAGGCGCCGCAGTTGTGACATAGGTTGGCCAGGTAGTTTAGGTCAGCCTTGTTGTCGAATTGCAGGCGGCGTGTCATTGCGGGAAACACCGCGCAAAAGCCCTCGCAGTAACGACAGGCATTACAAATCTGCATTTGACGAGCAACTTCGGCTTCATTCTCCGAGATGCCTTTCTTGTGCCAGGTGATCGAATGCTCAGTGGTCCCAGCTAGGCTTTGTGCTTCGCGGGTCAGGGATTCAAGCGGTTGCATGCTGCACTCCTTCTTTTATTTTCTTTGCTGCTGCGGCAGCTTGTGTCCCTGCGATACGACCGAAGGCTGTGCCAATCGACATGCCGACTCCAGCGGTGTAGCCTTTACCCAAGACATTGCCCGCATTGATCTCGCCAGCCGCGTACATATTGGGACTCACTTTGCCGTCAAAAAAGACGCTGGCTTTTTCGTCGGTCGTGAGACCAAAGTAAGTGAAGGTTACGCCTGGACGGACTGCGTACCCAAAAAACGGTCCGGTATCCAGAGGACGCGCCCAGTGTGTTTTAGCGGGCGTGATCCCCTCGGTGTAGCAGTCGTCTTGAATGGTGTGGTCAAAAGTTCCTTCCCGGCAAGACGCATTGAATGCGTTCACAGTCTGCATAAAGGTGTCGACATCCAGTTCAAGCTTTGCAGCGAGCTCAGGCAGTGTGTCCGCCTGGACGCCCGTAAAGACGGGAGGCATGAAACGTCCGACAGCCTTGGCATCGATGATCGAGTAAGCGATCTGTCCAGGTTGTAGCGCAACAAGTCGTCCCCAGAGTGCGTAACGCTTGGGCCAGAAGTCTTCACCCTCGTCGTAGAAACGCTTAGCTTCGCGGTTGACCACAATGCCGAGTGACACGCAGTCAATGCGCGTACAGATTCCGCCGTCATACAGGGGCGAACGCGCATCAATCGCGACGCAGTGCGCTTGTGTTGGGTCTCCCATGGTGTCGGCGCCAGCGCGCATCATGACTTTTAAGACGACGCCCATGTTGTAGCGTGTGCCACGAATGAGGAAATTATCTGCGGGCCATTCGCCGCGCTCGTTTTGGCCCCAGGCCTCGCGTAACCACTCGCGGTCGGACTCAAAGCCACCGCAGCCCAGTACACAGGCGTTGCCAGGGTAGCGCTTATCGCCTACTTTGGCTGCTATGAATTTCCCCTCTTTGATTTCGAGATCGTCGACGGGTGAGTCGTACAAAATGTCGATCCCAAGGTTCTCGGCGCTTTGATAATAGGCATTAATCAGCGCTTTGCCACCGCCCATGAAGAAGGCATTGGTGCGAGCAACGTGCAGCGTACCTGACAGCGAGGGCTGGAAGCGCACGCCATGCTTGCGCATCCAATCGCGGCAGCTTGATGATTCGCGGATCACCATGCGCGCTAGTTTTTCGTTGGTGATGCCGCCTGTGACTTTGAGTAGATCCTGCCAGTACTCTTCTTCAGGGTAGGAATCGACCAGGACGTCTTGCGGACCGTCATGCATACAGCGCAAGTTGCGGGTGTGCTGGGAATTGCCGCCGCGCCATTCTTTCGGCGAGGCCTCGAGAATCAACACGCTTGCGCCTGCTTCTCGCGCCATCAGCGCACTGCATAAGGCGGCGTTGCCACCGCCTACTACGATTACGTCCCACATATTCTTGCCTCGCGGTTTAGTTCGCGTTGAGTATTTTGAATGCTGAATGGTAAGCCGGCGGCGGGGGTTCGCGCCAGCCTGTTTTGTCGGGGCTATTGTAGGGGAACGCGAGGCGGGTGTTGGGGGGTGTCCTGATTGGTGCTGGGGGATGGTTTGTGGGGGTGAGTTAGCCGCTTTTTCGGGCGGTGTGCGGTGGGCTCGCCTCCGGGACATTTGGAGCGAGCCGAGCCACCCGCTAAAGATGGCGCAGTGTCAGCTCCGCCTGTCTGAGGCCCTAAGGGCCGAGTTCGGAGCTGACGCGCCAGCTAGCGGGTTGCGAGGGAAGTGGGCAAAGCCCACCCGCTCCAGTCACGGAGGCGAGCCCACCGCACACCGCCCGAAAAAGTGGCTAACTCGGGCGGCGGCGATATGCCAGGCTCGCTGCTCATACCGACAGGTGGCGTTTGACTTCTTCGCTGTCCATTTCTGAGCGGTCGCCAGTGGCGACGACTTCGCCGCGCGAGAGTACGACGAAGCGGTCGGCGAGTTCGCGTGCGAAGTCGAAGTATTGCTCACACAACAAAATGGCGATGTCGCCACGATTGCGCAGCAAATTGATGACCCGCCCAATGTCTTTAATGATGGAAGGCTGGATGCCCTCGGTTGGTTCATCAAAAATAATGAGTTTGGGCTGTGCGACGAGTGCGCGAGCGATGGCAAGTTGTTGCTGCTGTCCGCCAGACAAATCGCCGCCTCGCCGCGAGAGCATGGTGCGTAAAACAGGGAAGAGTTCAAAAATGTCTTCTTGTATATTGCGCGCTTCGCTGCTGGACTTAGTTGCCATTCCCATCAAGATGTTTTCCTCTACCGTGAGGCGAGCAAAGATTTCACGGCCCTGTGGCACGTACGCCATTCCCATTTTTGCGCGGGCATGTGGCGCGAGTTTGCTGATGTCGGCGCCTTCAAAGCTAATGCAGCCCGAGGCAATCGATTGGACGCCCATCAGACATTTGAGCAGAGTCGTTTTGCCAACGCCGTTACGTCCTAGCAAGGCCATGCATTCGCCGCGCTTGACTGTCAGCGAGATGCCGCGCAGTGTGTGACTGCTGCCGTAGAACTGATCGACTTTTTGCACGTCCAACATAATTAGCGTCCCAAATACACTTCAATGACTCTTTCATCGGCTTGGACTTGTGCCATCGTGCCTTCGGCCAAGACGGATCCCTCACACAGCACGGTGACTTTGCCGCCCTGTGCAATCTGGTTCACAAAATCCATATCGTGCTCGACCACAACAAGCGAGTGCTTGCCGCGTAGATCGTTCAGTAGTTCGCCGGTTCGCTCGGTTTCGGCATCGGTCATGCCAGCAACAGGCTCGTCAAGTAATAAGAGCAAGGGTTCTTGCATCAGCAGCATGCCAATCTCAAGCCACTGCTTTTGACCGTGCGAAAGCAAGCCAGCTGGGCGCCGTGCTTCACTACTCAGCCGCAACAAATCAAGCGTGGCTGCGATGTTGTCGCGTTGGGCGCTATTGAGGCGCGCAAAGAGAGTTGATCGCACATCCTTATTCGTTTTCATCGCAAGTTCGAGATTTTCAAAAACGGTGTGCTGTTCAAAAACCGTAGGACGTTGAAATTTTCGGCCAATCCCTGCGTCCGCAATTTGCGCTTCGTTCATTTTGGTGAGATCAATACTTTGACCAAAAAACGCGGTGCCTGACGTGGGCTTGGTTTTACCGGTGATGACATCCATCATGGTTGTCTTGCCGGCACCGTTTGGCCCGATAATGCAGCGCAATTCGCCAACGCCAATATCGAGTGATAAATCGTTGAGTGCGCGAAAGCCATCAAAGACGACGCTGATCGACTCTAGATACAGAATCGCACCGTGCGTTGTGTCCACGCCAGTCGGTTTGATACGGCCATAAGAGGCGGTGCCACCCGAGCCATGAACGTCTTCGGCGATCACAGGGGAGTTGGATGCGAGGCTCATGACTTCTCTCCTCTCACACGCTGACTAATTTGGCGCGCGAGACCAACCAGTCCTTGCGGAAGAAAGAGCGTGACCAAGACAAAAATTAAGCCAAGTGCGTAGAGCCAAAATTCTGGGAAGACGCTGGTGAACCAAGTCTTGAGGCCGTTGATTGCACCAGCACCAATGATGGGGCCGACCAGGGTGCCGCGTCCGCCAGTCGCGACCCAGATCACCATCTCAACGGAGTTCTCTGTCGACATCTCACCTGGATTAATAATTCCCACTTGCGGAACGTAGAGTGCACCCGCCACCGCACAAAGCATCGCAGAGAAGGTCCAGATAAATAGTTTGAAGCCGAGCGGCTCATAGCCCAGAAACCGCAGACGGCCTTCGGAATCCCGAATCGCTGTCAGCACGCGACCAAGTTTGGACTGCGTGATGGCGCGACTCAGTATCAGTGCGCCTAGCAAGCACGCCAGACTCACCCAATACAAGGCAGCGCGTGTATCGGTAGAAGTGATGTCGTAGCCTAGGATTTTTTTGAAGTCGGTGAAACCGTTGTTGCCACCGAAGCCTGTCTCATTGCGAAAGAATAGGAGCATTGCAGCGAAGGTCAGGGCTTGTGTGATGATTGAGAAATAGACGCCCTTGATGCGCGAGCGAAAAGCGAAGTAGCCGAATAAGAAGGCGAGTAAGCCCGGCACCACCACGACGAGAAGTGCCGCATACCAGAAGTGTTCTGTGAAAGACCAGAACCATGGATATGTTTTCCAGCTCAAGAAGGTCATAAAGTCGGGCACCATCTCTGGCGAGGGTTTGGCTGCACGCATCAGATACATGCCATGCGCATAGCCACCCAAGGCAAAGAACAAGCCGTGTCCCAGCGACAAAATACCGGTGTAGCCCCACACTAAATCGAGGGCAAGCGCCGCCATGGCGTAACAAATGAATTTACCGATCAGTGCAATTGCAAACGCAGAGACGTGCAAGGAATGCCCGGCAGGAAAGGCGAGGTTCAAGGCAGGGAGTGCCGCGAAAATCGCTACGACTAGGGCGATGGCACCCCACGCTTTAGCGGAATAGAGGTTCGTGTTGGAGGCGTATGGCGTTGCCGTCATGGGTGTCATGCTCATTCAGCGCTCCTGCCTTTTGGCGCGAACAAACCTTGCGGACGCTTTTGCACAAACAGGACAATAAATAGAAGGATGGCGATTTTTGCGATCACGGCTCCCCAGAAGGGCTCAATGATTTTGTTCAGTGCGCCGAGTCCCATTGCCGCAACGACTGTGCCCGCGAGTTGCCCAACGCCACCGAGGACGACGACCATGAAGGAATCAACGATATAGCTGCGGCCCAGGTCGGGCCCAACGTTTCCTAGCTGTGACAGCGCCACCCCCGCGAGGCCTGCGATGCCCGACCCTAAGCCGAAGGCCAGCATGTCCACGCGTCCAGTCGGCACACCCACGCAATCTGCCATCCGACGATTTTGAGTGATAGCCCGAACAAATAAGCCCAAGCGCGTGAAGTTCAGCACAAACCAGACGGCGATCACGACGCACAGTGCAAAGCCGACGATGACGATCCGGTTATAGCTCAGTGTCAAGCTGCCGAATAAGGTCACGCCCCCGCTCATCCAGCTTGGGTTTGCAACCTCTACGTTCTGCGCACCAAAAATGCTGCGGACGCCTTGCATCAGCATGAGGCTGATGCCCCAAGTGGCAAGAAGGGTTTCAAGTGGACGACCGTAAAGCCAACGAATAACGGTGCGCTCTAGCGCCATGCCAACAAGTGCTGTGACAAAAAACGCAATAGGAAGTGCAGCCAGAACATACCAGTCGATCCACCCAGGCAGCCATTGCTTAAACAGACCCTGAACAACGTAGGTTGCATACGCACCGATCATCAAGAGCTCGCCGTGCGCCATATTGATGACGCCCATCAAGCCGAAGGTGATGGCCAGACCAAGCGCTGCGAGCAGCAGCACACTGCCTAGGCTCAAGCCGAAGAAAAGGTTTCCGACCCAGCTAACAATAAGTTCTTGGCGCTCGATTTTTTCAAGAGCTGTCTTTGCGGCAGCGCGCACCTGCGGCTCGCTTTCCGCATACTTACCATCAGAGGCCGGCGTCACCATCGCAAGCAGTTGCGATTTAAAAATAGCGTTTTTACTTTCGCCTAAAGTGACAACCGCTTTGAGTCGAAGTTTGGGGTCGTCGCTCTTGATCGTGGCGCTGGCAAGTGCTGTGTCGAGTGCCTGTTTAACTTGCGGATCTTTTTCAGATTCGAGGGCGCGCTCAATCATTGGCGCGCGTGAGGCATCGGCCTCTTTTTGTAAGCGCGCGGCCGCGGTAAGCCTGATGTTGCGATCGGCTGAGAACAGTTCGGAGCTGGCTTGGGCAGACTGTAGGGCGCGTCTTAGCCTGTTGTTAAGTGTGAAGGCCTGCGCGTCTGGCGGAGCCGCAGACGTTGCACCCGTGCTTGGATTCAGTACTTGGTTGTTGCCGACAGCGAGTAATACCGTACCGTCAGAGGCAATCAGAACGTTGCCATCCCCCAGAGCAGCCAATACTTTGGCTGCGGCTGGGGTAGAGAGCTGTCCGAGCGCTGTGATGGAAGTCACCTTCTCGTCGTTGCTGTCGCCCGCTAACCCTGCTAGTACTTGCCGATCCAATAACTCTGCAGCGGATACGGCCTGCAGCGGCAACACTAGCAAAAGCGCGAACAAACATCTTGTCCAAAAAGGAAAATTCAAAAACATGTCGAGACAGTCTCATAATATGGAGTTACAGGCCTTGCTTGCCTTCGTTTCCAGCGATGAAGGGACTCCAAGGCTGAGCGCGGATTGGGCCCTTGCTCTTCCACACTACGCTGAACTGACCGTCGGCCTGAATTTCGCCGATGTAGACTGGCTTATGCAGGTGATGATTGGTCTTGTCCATCTCGATAGTGAAACCGTCCGGTGCTGTGAATTTTTGTCCGGCCATTGCAGCGATCACTTTGTCTGTATCGGTTGATTTGGCTTGCTCAACGGCTTGCTTCCACATATGGATGCCAACATAAGTTGCTTCCATTGGGTCGTTTGTCACAGCAGTTGCGTTGTTCGGCAGGTTTTTGGCCTTGGCATATGCCTTCCACTTAGCCACAAAGTCTGCGTTCACTGGGTTCTTGATCGACTGGAAGTAGTTCCAGGCTGCTAAGTGGCCCACGAGCGGCTTTGTGTCGACGCCGCGAAGCTCTTCTTCACCCACCGAGAAAGCAACAACTGGCACATCAGTGGCTTTCAGGCCGGCATTGCCGAGTTCTTTGTAGAACGGTACGTTCGAGTCGCCATTGATCGTCGAAATCACGGCAGTCTTACCGCCTGTGGAAAACTTTTTGATGTTCGCCACAATGGTTTGATAGTCTGAATGGCCGAAGGGCGTGTATACCTCATCAATATCGCTGTCCTTCACGCCTTTGGACTTCAGGAACGCACGCAAAATTTTGTTTGTGGTGCGTGGGTAGACGTAGTCTGTACCTAACAAGACAAAGCGCTTGGCACCGCCACCGTCGGCACTCATCAGGTACTCAACCGCTGGAATAGCTTGCTGGTTTGGTGCAGCGCCAGTGTAAAACACGTTTTTCTCGAGCTCTTCGCCCTCGTACTGAACTGGGTAGAACAACAGGCTGTTGAGTTCTTTAAATACTGGCAATACCGACTTGCGTGACACCGAGGTCCAGCAACCAAAAACAACCGACACCTTGTTTTGAGCGATCAGTTCGCGTGCTTTTTCTGCAAACAAAGGCCAGTTTGATGCTGGGTCGACGATAACGGGCTCAAGTTTCTTGCCCATCACGCCACCTTTGGCGTTGATTTCTTCGATCGTCATTAGAGCGACGTCTTTCAGCGACGTTTCTGAAATGGCCATCGTTCCAGATAGAGAGTGCAAGATACCGACTTTGATGGTTTCCTGCGCAAAGACTTGGGGCATGACGCCGCACATGGCGAATAGACTGACTGCGGTAAGTTGTTTGAGAGCTAATCTGCGTTTCATTTCAAAACTCCTGAGTCAATAACGCGCCGGTTTTGCCGGCTTCTGGGGTGGCCGCATATCGTCCTGGTTGAAGAGGCGGCTATGCTGAGCCTAGTCAAGCAAAACCCGTGCCAGCTTTAAAATGCGAAGCTTCACGAGAGGCACGAGCCGTTTCCTCGATGCTTAACGACATCCTGGTCAGCGAGTTTGTGCGCCAAAGTGGTGCCAGAAGGAGTGGGCATATCTTTTTTGTGCCTCCACGCACTAGTGCAGTGCGTTGTGGTGATATCGTAAGATGCATATCTAGATGAGCACATTGAGTCCTATGACAAATAGCAGCAATTCGATGGCCGAGAGAATCGCCGAGATCCGCAACAGAATCGCGCTGGCCTGCGCGCGCGTGGGGCGTAACCCGGCAGAAGTAACGCTGTTGCCGGTGAGTAAGACATTTGAGGTGC
>CAMCWG010000088.1 GCA_945882005.1 Bordetella parapertussis | reverse complement strand
CCCTCGGGCGGCTTGTCGCCAATGATTAATTCTGGCCCTGAGCCAGGCACTGCGGAGGGCAGCTGTTGACGGGGTGTTTGGCGTGTGTTTGGATCAACCGGGTCGTTGGCAAGCGGGTTGATGTTGCGCGCCGGGTTGCCAGGATAGTTTGTCTGAGCTTGCACGTGCATGGGCCATGCCGCCACCAGGCAGGTAGTGGCTAAAACAGACGCAATGCTTTTTGGCAGGTTCAAGGTGGACAATCCTCAATTGCTATACTTGACGATCCGCATTTTAGCTCCGCTTTTAGGTTGCCAAACGCAAGACGTTGTATTTTGCCTGTATTGGCTCGAAAGCTCCTTTTTATCCCTACCGCATGCTCCAGATCTACGACTCGCTCTCCAGAACCAAAAGCCCCTTTGTCCCGCTTAAAGCTGGGCAGGTCGGGCTATACGTGTGCGGCATGACTGTTTATGACTACTGTCATCTGGGGCACGCCAGGATGCTGGTGAGCTTTGATGTTGTCCAGCGGTGGCTGAGAGCCTCGGGCCTGACGGTCACCTATGTGCGCAATATCACCGATATTGACGACAAAATCATCAAACGAGCCGTTCAGAGCAATCGTCGAATCGCTGAGGTCACGGATTTTTTTATTGAAGCGATGCACGCGGATGAGCGAGCTCTTGGCGTCCAGGCCCCGGATTATCAGCCGTGTGCTACCGAGTACGTCGGTGACATGCTCGGTATTATCAAGCAGTTGGAACAGAACGGCTTGGCCTATCAGGCTGAGGACGGCGATGTGAACTTTGCGGTCCGTGGCTTTCCGGACTACGGTAAATTGTCCGGTAAGTCCTTGGACGACTTGCGCGCTGGTGAGCGCGTGGCTGTGGTTTCTTCAAAGCGCGATCCATTGGATTTTGTGCTTTGGAAGTCCGCCAAAGAGCACGAGCCGGCCGATACCCGTTGGGAGTCGCCTTATGGTTGGGGCCGTCCTGGCTGGCATATCGAGTGTTCCGCGATGAGTAAGGCTCTCTTAGGCGTGCCTTTGGATATTCACGGCGGCGGCCCGGATCTTAAATTTCCACATCATGAAAATGAGATTGCCCAGACGGAAGGCGCGTTTGGCGGCACGCTCGCCAAGACGTGGATGCATTGTGGTCCGCTGATGGTTGATTCGGACAAAATGTCCAAGTCCTTGGGTAACTTCAAAACAATTCGTCAAACGATCGGGAAGGGCAGCGCTACTGAGGGTGCAGGTGAGTCGTCGGAATACGACGTGAATCCGCGCGAAGCCGAGATGTTGCGCTTTTTTATTGTGCGTAACCATTACCGTAGCGCGCAAAACTACGCGCCAGACAATTTGATTGATGCGCAGCTCTCGTTAGATCGCCTCTATCAAACCGTGCAAAACACACCGTCAGCTGCGGCTGCGCAAGTGGACTGGTCTGCCCCACAGGCGATCGCTTTTCGTGAAGCGATGGATGATGATTTCAATACGGCAGGCGCAGTAGCCGCTTTGTTTGATTTGGCTAGTCAGGTCAATCGTACGCAAGATGCATCGCTGTGCGCGCAGTTAAAGGCCCTGGCAGGCGTGCTTGGCCTGTTGCAACAAGAGCCTGCAGTTTATTTTCAAAGTGCTACCCGCTACACGCGTCGCGCTATTGAGGAGGCCTCTGCAGGGCAGGGCGCGGTGGGCGGCGCCTTGATGCCAGAATCAGAGATTGAGGCACTGATCTCCGCCCGTGCGGAGGCAAAAAAGGCTAAAAATTTTGCTGGCGCAGACCAAATTCGTGCAACACTGAAAGCCGCAGGAGTCGAACTTGATGACAAGCCCGGTGGTTTGACACAGTGGCGTCGCGCCTAAGGTTTTTGATATGCCTCTTACCGTCGCAGAAACGATTAAGCCAGATTACTGGGATGCTGCTGTCGCGCATTTGATGCGACGCGATCGCATCATGAAGAAATTGATTCCAAAGTTTCCAAACATTAGCTTAGTGTCGCGTGGCAATCCATTTATGACGCTGGCCCGCTCGATTGTGGGCCAACAGATTTCAGTCAAAGCGGCGGAGTCGGTGTGGCAGCGTCTATTGCTCGAATGCGGTAAGCGTCCAACCCCTGCCTCAGTGCAAAAGGCCGGTGTAGAGAGACTGCGGGCAGCAGGCTTATCCGGTCGCAAGGCCGAATACATATTGGATTTGTCCACGCACTTTTCTGAACAACTGGTTCACCCAAAAAAATGGGCCGCAATGGATGATGAGTCGGTTATTGCCGAATTGACAGCGATTCGCGGCATCGGTCGCTGGACGGCTGAGATGTTTTTGATTTTTAATTTGCAACGGCCAGACATATTGCCGCTCGATGATGCGGGTTTGCTCAAAGCAATCTCGTTACACTACTTCAGTGGTGAGCCAGTGTCTCGGTTTGAGGCCAGAGAGGTTGCACAGGGATGGCAGCCGTGGTCTACCGTCGCAACATGGTATTTGTGGCGTAGTCTAGACCCCGTCCCCGTGGAATATTGATTTAGCGTCATTGCTCAAAGAGTCGAAGAAATATGCGTAATACTTTTTTAGAGTTCGAACAGCCCATCGGTGAGTTAGAGGGCAAGATCGAGCAGTTGCGCTATGTGCAAGCGGACTCGGCCGTTGATATCTCGGATGAGATCAATCGCTTGCAGCAAAAGAGCCAGACCTTGGCCAAAGAGATCTATGCCAAGCTCACACCCTGGCAGACGTCTATGGTTGCGCGTCATCCGCAGCGTCCATACACCTTGGATTACGTGCGCGAGATCTTTACTGATTTCCATGAACTGCATGGCGATCGGATGTATGCCGATGACTTGTCGATCGTAGGTGGGATGGCGCGCTTTAATGGTGCACCCTGCATGGTCATCGGTCATCAAAAGGGCCGTGACACGAAAGAGCGTGCGGCGCGTAACTTCGGTATGCCGCGCCCAGAGGGCTATCGCAAAGCAATGCGCTTGATGCGACTCGCCGAAAAATTCAATTTGCCGGTGTTCACCTTTGTTGACACACCTGGCGCGTATCCCGGCATCGGTGCCGAAGAGCGTGGGCAATCGGAAGCGATTGGTCACAACCTGTACGCCATGGCTGAACTGCGTGTGCCCATTATCTCGACGATTATCGGTGAGGGTGGTTCGGGTGGTGCGTTGGCGATCGCTGTTGGTAATGTGGTGATGATGTTGCAGTACTCCACGTACTCCGTTATTTCACCGGAAGGTTGCGCGTCGATTCTCTGGCGTAGTGCTGACAAAGCGTCAGAGGCTGCGGCCGCGTTGGCCATTACAGCCGATCGGTTGAAAGAGTTTGGGCTGATTGATCGCATTGTGAATGAGCCTGTTGGGGGCGCACATCGTGATCCACGTGTGATGGCGCGCTTATTACGTCGCTCACTTGCAGATGCGCTACGTCAACTCTCGGGCATGACCCCCGAGCAACTGATTGAACATCGTCTTGAACGGCTGCTTTCTTATGGTCGCTTTCAAGAGGTTCGTGCGTAGAGGCTTGGTTGTCAGTTTCGTCTGACACCATTCCTGAACAAGGGCAAGCGCTGCATACGGCGCTGGCTAGTTCACTCGCAGCGTTGCCGCCTCGCGCCCCTGTTGCGGTTGCCTTAAGCGGTGGGATCGACTCCGTTGCTCTGGCACTTGTGGCAAAGCAAGTGTGCAGCGAGACAGAGCACCCTTTATATTTTTTTCATGTTCATCACGGGTTGTATGCGCAAGCCGACGCGTGGGCTGCGCACTTGCAAGTTTTTGCCAATGATTTAGACGTACCTTTATTCTTGCGCCGCGTGGCGGTAGAGCAAGATTCTGGTTTGGGCATCGAAGCTGCAGCAAGGAATGCACGTTACCTTGCGCTTGCCGAGCTAGCAGATGCCAATGATGTGAAGACGATTTTGCTTGCACATCATCGGCAGGATCAGGCTGAGACCGTATTGCTACGCTTACTGCGGGGCGCAGGTATGTTGGGCTTGGGTGCCATGCGCGCAGATGTGTTGCGGGGTGGTTTGCGGCTCGTGCGACCCTGGCTGGATATTGACCGAGACGCCCTTGTGGCCCAGACCCGCGCATACACAGAGCGCTCCGGATGGGAGCCTATTGCAGACCCCAGTAATATCGATGTGCAATTTGCCCGCGGGGCCTTGCGCGTAGAGCTTATTCCGGTGCTGGATCTTCGTTGGCCTGCTTGGCGCCAAACCTTGACCAGACACGCAAAGCAAGCGCAAGAGACCTCGCAAATCTTGGAGGAGGTGGCTGCCAAGGATTGGCAAGCGCTTGAGCCGGATCTTGAGGGCTCCAGTTTTAGCTTGCAACGGTGGCGTAGCTTGAGCGAACCTCGGCAGGCCTTGGTCTTGCGGTATTGGCTCAATCAGCAGGGGGTTGCCATGCCAGGCGAGCGCCGGTTAGCCGAGTTAATGCGCCAATTGCGTCAATTGCACGCCTTGGGGCATGACCGAGAGCTGCTCTGGCAGCACGGCATGCATCGGGTTCAGTGCCTGCGGGGGCGAGTTTCTTTGTCTTCGGGCTAAAATAGTGGACTTTGCTCCTGCCTCACGGCATTTTTGCTCAAAATATCATGGCACTCATTGTTCATAAGTACGGCGGCACGTCGATGGGTTCGGTCGAACGCATCAAAAACGGTGCGCGTCGGGTCGCTAAATGGCACGCAGCAGGTCACCAGATCGTGGTGGTGCCGTCAGCAATGTCTGGCGAGACCAACCGACTTTTAGGCTTAGCCAAAGAGCTTTCTGAAACAGCCGACGGTCGCGAGTTGGACATGATCGCAGCGACCGGCGAACAGGCGTCAAGCGGACTTCTGGCTATTGCCTTGCAAGCCGCTGGTTT
The DNA here is from genome assembly GCA_945882005.1 of Bordetella parapertussis. Lineage (GTDB taxonomy): Bacteria > Pseudomonadota > Gammaproteobacteria > Burkholderiales > Burkholderiaceae_B > Zwartia > Zwartia parapertussis_C. The sequence continues at coordinate 5,094 of CAMCWG010000088.1, read as the reverse complement.
GAAAGCCCGAAGCTATGCAGGATGGCAGGTGCCGGTACGCACTGATTCAGCCTTCACAAAGGCACGTATTACTTCCATTGACGATGCGCGTATCCGTGCAGATCTTGATGCCGGCCGTGTCGTTGTTGTGACGGGCTTTCAAGGTGTCGATGACGACGGGCACATCACCACGCTCGGTCGTGGTGGCTCTGACACATCGGCTGTAGCCGTGGCGGCCGCTCTGAAAGCAGATGAGTGTTTGATTTACACCGACGTTGATGGTGTCTACACGACGGATCCGCGTGTTGAGCCTGATGCGCGACGCTTGAGCGTGATTTCTTTTGAAGAAATGCTTGAGATGGCCTCGCTTGGCTCCAAAGTTTTGCAGATTCGCTCTGTCGAGTTTGCCGGTAAATATCGTGTGCCCACCCGGGTGCTGTCGTCATTGACCGACCCAGATATTCCGCTGGACGAAGAAATGCGTTCTGGCACCCTGATTACCTTTGAGGAAGATGAAAAAATGGAAGCAGCCGTTGTTTCAGGCATAGCCTTTAGCCGCGATGAAGCCAAAGTGACCCTGCTTGGTGTGCCCGACAAGCCAGGCGTTGCCTTTGCAATCTTGGGACAAGTGGCAGATGCCAATATCGATGTCGACATGATCGTGCAGAACCAGTCTGTGGATGGCTCGACCGACTTCTCGTTTACGGTCCATCGTAATGAATTTGCACGTACGCTGGCAGTTATCAAGGACAAGATCGCACCTGAAGTTAAACCGCGCGAAGTCTTGTCGGATGACAAGGTCGCTAAGGTTTCGATTGTGGGGATCGGCATGCGTTCGCACGCAGGTGTGGCGAGCTTGATGTTCAAGACACTGGCGCAGGAAAACATCAATATTCATATGATCAGCACGAGCGAAATCAAGACCTCGGTTGTGATCAGTGACAAGTACATGGAACTCGCGGTTCGCGCCCTGCACAAGGCTTTTGGGCTCGAGACGGCGCCGGCGGCAAAGGCTTAATCTGTTGTTTATCAGGGCAGGGGCTAGCCATGCTAGAATCTTGCCTTGGTTTGGAGGCGTGCCCGAGCGGCTGAAGGGGCTCCCCTGCTAAGGGAGTATGTGAGCTAAAACTTGCATCCAGGGTTCGAATCCCTGCGCCTCCGCCAGACGTATAGTAAAGATGCGCCTCTCGGGGCGCTTTTTATTTATACATACCCAAAAGCATACCCAAAAATATGCGCTTGATTTCAAGTCAAGTGGTGTTCACCACGATTACTGGTTGCTTGCAGTACACGGACTGGTCGCACTTAGCCACATTTGTTTGATCCCGGTGACACCCGCCCCTTGTCGATTTTAGCCAACCGACACCCCACCGTACCCCCACCCCCCAAAACTCATTTGGGTCCCATCCGGCTACCTTTACACCTTGTTCTGAACGAACGAGGACCACGTTTTTGAAAACATCCCCCGTCATTTTTTTAAGTACCGGCGATTTTTTTATTTTGATTTTTATTTTATTGCACGCTGCTTGAGCTGTTTAGCTCGGATGCGCGCGTTAAAAAGTCACCCGAAGGTGGCCAGTATCAAATTGGCTAACCGAGTTGGCGGCGCTTAATTGAAAACTTAACTTAGGCGTCATCCCGCTTCTGTTACATCCTTTTTTGCGCACCCGATCGAAATTAAGTTGCACTTGATCTCAGTCAAGGATACGATCTATGTTGCGCTCATCGGCACACTTTTGCACGAATAAATAGAACCAAGTTTATTTTATATACTTGCCCTCGAGCTGGTTGCGCGCTAACCCTTCGAGCCGGTAGTTTCATCAGTGCTTTGTACGCTTTGCGACCAACTGGAATCGCTAGAGTGCAAATGCCAATACTGGGCTCAGCTAATCATGATTTCCTGCCTTAATATTGCGACTCTCTCTCAATCGAGTCTGAGTTGTCTTCGCTGGCTGCTCAAGCAAACGCAAAACCGCCAACCGCGAAGCGGTACGTGCTTATCGCTATCCGCTGATTACCTGTTACCCCTGATGCACCGCACCCACCGAGCTGCGGCCGTGCCTTCCCGGCAGCAAAAATTTTTGGAAAGCAACGTGGGCCAGATGCAACGGTCTAAAGTGCGTAGGTTCGGGTTAAAGTTACTTCAGTCGGCTGCATGCAGTGTAGCTACTATTACTCTTACAGCACATGCGTCTGCGCCCACTGTCACGGTGTCAGTGGGAGGACAAAGTTATGATGTTACTTATACTGTCCCATCTACTTCATATAATACTTCTACAGCATTAATCCAATCGCAACCTTGGTGGGGAAGTTCCTCAAGAGCTAAATCGTTTGCTCAAGCGGTAGGAAGCTCATTGGGAATGCCTTTTTCCAATATTTTTGGACCTTTTTTTGCGAATGCAACATTTAATTCGGCTTTTGTTGATAGCTGGTTTTATTATGGATCCTCAGGCGGCACCATTAATGGTTTAGCAAGTTCATCCACCTTGTATCCATATGCTATTGTTACCTTAGCCTCATCTCCGTCAGCTCCTACCACAGAGCCATCAACACCAGTCACCTCGGATATTGTGGCAGGCACCAGCGTCGGCTTAAGTGCCATCGGCGTCACAGCCAATCCAGTTCTAGCAGGCGGCACCTTGGTACTAAATAGAGGTGATAGCTCAAGCGTCTCAATCGCAATCGCAAGCGCAGGCGGCATGATTGGGCACCCCACCTCAGACTCTGCCACGTTATCTGGTGTGTTTTCTGGCGCGGGCGGGTTGACCTTTATTGGCTCTGGCACAACAATTCTGACAGGTGCGAATACCCACAGCGGTGGAACAACGGTATTGGGCGGTACGCTTTCGCTGGCTGGACCGTCACCCACGGGTACTGGCGATGTCTTCGTAGCCTCTGCTGGCACGTTGATGGGCACAGGCACGATTGCAGGTAATAGCATTGTGAGTGGAGTGCTTAAGCCGGGCAACTCACCGGGCTACTTGTCTTTCACTAAAAACTTGACGTTGAATGCTGGCTCAACATATCAACAAGACATCGCTGGTACGACTCAAGCAAGCAGCTCAACGCCTGTGGGTGCTTCAGGCTACTACTCTTTTGTTGATGTAGGTAGTCAACTGACAATTACTGCCGGTGCGACCTTAACCCCGCGCTTATCGAACCTGTTTAGCGCAAGCGAGTCAGGCTATGGCAGCAGCATTTATGTGCCAGTGTTGGGCGACAGGTTTCGCATGATCACCGCCGCAGGCGGCATCACGGGGCGCTTTACAACGCTGACCCAGCCTGCAGAGCTAAGCAGTGGCACGCAACTGATCGCGTTTTATAACGCCAACGGCAGCAATAGCGTTGATCTCATCACGGTGCCAACGTCGTACAGCACGACCTTGAACTCAAGCACCACCAACGCCAAAGCTGTAGCGGGGGTGCTGGATCAGTTGTTGGGCGTAAATAAAGTTGGCACGTCATCCGCTGCACAAGACTCGTTACTCTACGTCGTAGCGGGTCAAACCGCAGCAAGCTTGCCCATCTTTGCACAGGCGCTCGCTGGTGAGGTTCACGCCGCCTCAGCCGCAGCCTTGCCCCAAACCACGCAACGCGTGCAGCAATCGGTACTGGCGCGACTTGGCGACTATCCGCTGGCGCCTAGCCAGCTTAATCCTGCTCTCAGCAATTCACTGTTAACAGGCGGTATCAGCGCGGCCAACCCCTCCGGGCTGCCGACTGCGAACATGAGTACCAATCCAGCGGTCAACCCGAATGGGGTGAACGTCACGAGCGCAGCGGTAGCAGATGGCAGAGCGTGGGGTGAGATCGCGTATCAACGCACTGAGCGCGCGAGCAACAGCGCGGGTAACGGCTTCAACAGCAATCTATACCAAATCGTCACAGGTGTGGATGCGTATTCAAACGCAGAGTTGAGCTTAAAACTTGGTGGCGGTATCGCGCTATCCAACACCACCGTCTCTGCAAATGGTGGCAACAGCACGATCCAACAAGGCTCATTGTTTCTGTATGGCAAGATGTCTGTGCTGCAAGACTATGTGCTCGATGGCATGGCAAGCGTGGGCTTGAGTTCAACCAATCTCTCGCGCAACGACCCAACGGGCTACACAGGCGGCTTTAGCAACAAAGCGGTGATGGGTAACGATGCGCTAGCAAGCGTGGGCCTTAGCCGCGCTTTCGTATATGAAGATGTGCGTGTGACACCTTACGCACGACTGAGTTATGAGTACGTCGGTCAAAATTCGTATGACGAAGGTAGTGGTGCTGCAGCACTGAACATCGCTCGCTTTAGCGGCAGCGCAGTGCGAGGCGTGATTGGTGTGGCAGCTGGCTCGTTGAATAAAGACCCACTCAAAGACGAATACACCTATCGTGCCAACGTTGCAGTGGGTGCCGATACTTCGGGCTTATTAAACCCAACGCTGAACACCACCCTCGGTGGTTACTCAAGCAGCGTGACGACGCCTACGGCAGGGGCCGGGTTTGTGCAAGCTGGCTTGTATGGAACGGTCAAAGTTGCTGACAGCGCTTACGCCTACGCAGGCGTCTCTGCCGAAGCTAGGACAGGGCAGACGCTGTATGGTGGGAGTGTGGGGTTAAGGATGGCGTTTTGATATCAAGGTTCTACTTGCTCAAGGCTTGAGGGGCCTTGTCCGACAATATTATTTCGGCTTTCTACCCACCGTCCGAGGTCCTGTAAACATACCAATCGCGTAACCAAGAGTTTCAATTGTCCGTAATCTAGCGGACGCTTCTCTATGCGCCTGACGGGTTGCTTGAGTAGCTTGTCCGTGCCGATAGTTGGGGTGCTTGTCACCGCTTAAAGTGGCATGCAGTCGGTGTGCGCCGTGCATCCTACAAGACCTCATGCCAAACGCCGCGGGGTTCTTGCAGCGCTTTTTAGTGCGTTTGCATAGGCACTGACATCGTTTCGCACCAAACTTTATCAAACAAGGTAAAGGCATGACAGTTCCTTACGTACGATTAACTGGGTCAAACGAAGGGGTTAACAAACAAAAATCGTTGCACCTATGCAAAGAACGATAGTCTGAAAATGCAAAGATACGCTGGGTATTTCACATCATCGTGACCGATGATTTCACGAAAGCGTGA
>CAMCWG010000087.1 GCA_945882005.1 Bordetella parapertussis | reverse complement strand
AAGGCATTCCATGAGTGTCGAGATTCGGAGCTCTTGGGGCGGTGCGTCAAACGCGACCCAAAATTTTTCTGCCGCCTGTACTGATAGACGTCGGTCGATCAGATCATGCGCTTTGCTCTCAATCACTTCGGGTGCGATCGGGCGTGACCAGCTTCCAAGCGGGGCGGCACACCGATGTCGAACAACCGTTCCATCTGCAAGCGTGACGCACACGTCAACATGCATGGCATCAAACCGCCCAGAAATTTCGGCTGTTTGAGTCAACTGCGTGACAGACAGCAACTGCTTTGCATCGTCTGCAAAGCGTCGTGCATCGCTAAATGAATCCAGATTTAGCCGTGCATCAAGCAATGCCGCCACGACACAATATTGAAGCGAAAACTTACCGTCCAGACCTGAAGTAGGATTTGGCCGATCGATGTACGGCATCACTGGCGTGAGAATTTCTACCCGCTTAATTTTTTCAGGCTGTGCAATCTCTGCGCGGCAGTCGAGTGCCGCGGTGATGGCAAAGTGCGTTGCGTACTGGGATGGAAATAGTTTCCAGGCGGGTCCAGGCGTGAGCACGCGCGCAACGAGCAAGGGCGCTAACAGATGTGATGCATCAAAGCGTTCGCCAAAGTAGGCGTGTGCGTAACCGCGTGGGCCCGATAAGGCGTCAGTGTCAGCGGTAAATCCGCTTTGTGCGAGCAACGCTGCTTCTAGTCCGCTGCGACAAGCGTCTCCACAATGCAATGCTTTGGTCATGGAGCCCACGTTCGCAAGCACGCCACCGGCACGTGATGCCGCAATGCCAACCGCAGCAACGTGCTGAGCCTCAGACAGCGCTAAAAAATCTCCGCACGCGATTGCACACGCTAAAGGTCCGACAACCCCTGGTGGGTGCAAACTGAGTTCGCGTGGCTCGATTTGACCAGACGAGAGACGCAAGCGTCCCTGTGCTTCGACTCCTTTTAACAGTGCGTGCAGAAGCTGTTCGCCTTGTGGCCCTGCACCGGATGCTTCTTGTTGTTCGGCCAGAGCAAGTAGCCCAGGCAGCATGGTTGACAGAGCATGATTCGGCGGGTTCCACATTGGCTCGTAATCGAGCACGTGCATAGACATCCCGTTAACTTGCGCTGCTTGAGACAGAGAAGTTGTAAAACCGTGGCCAATTACTGTTGCTGTTGGGTGGCCACCTTGTTTGCGGGCGAGCGTCGCTGCAAGCGTTGGCCCAGGTTGGTCTGAGCCAGCGAGCGCAACCGCTAATCCGTCAAGCAGCAATAGACGTGCAATGCGGATAAGCGCTGGATCCTCAATTGACCACGCGCGGAGCAGTGCGACAAAATCGAGAGTCATATTTTTAGACATGACTGGTTTATTTGTTTGAAATGAGTCGACGAATGCGCATCTTTTGTGACGCATAAATATGTGCACGAAGTGCCTTTTCGGCAGCGTCGGGATCGTGCTTGCGTATCCCTGCCACAACTGCCTCGTGCTCTTTGATAGTATCTTTGACGCGCTTGGGATCTGTCAGTGTCGTGTTGCCAAGTAAAGTCAGTGTGTCATGCAGTGTCTTTAGCATCTTAATCAGATATCTATTGTGACTGCAGTTGTAGAGCATTTCGTGAAACTGTCGATTACTAATTGCCAGCTGTACATCATCGCCGACAGAGTTTGCGTATTGCTCGCACATATCTTCAAGTAAGGAAATCTCAACGCTCGAGGCATGTTGCGCTGCAAGCCTTGCTGCTGTTCCCTCGAGCACTTCGCGCATGAAGTACAGCTCGGTCACCATGCTGTAGTCTAGCTCGGCAACCATAATCCCAAGCGTCGAGTCATGCACGACGAGGCCTTCAGACTCTAGTCTCGCAAGCGCCTCGCGAATAGGTGTACGGCTCAGACCGATCATGTCTGCCAACTCTACTTCGCGCAGGCGATCACCGGGCATAAGTTGCTGGCTCGCAAGCGCTTGGCGGATGTAGCGGTAGGCGCGTTCGCCACCAGGCAAATCATGTTCGAGGGCTTGCGCGTCCGTTGACTTTTTGGTTCGCGGGGTAGTAGGCTTTTTCATCTATTTATGTGCGTGCAGAGGACTCTTGTGCATCTGTTGTGCGACTTGTGATTCTGGCAAAAATGGATGCGCTGCATTAATGACGTTGATAGGCTTGCCAGCAAGGTACGCCACTAGATTCTTATACGACTGCGTATAGAACTCATCCATGTTTTCTTGTGTGACGAAGCCAATATGGGGCGTTGCGATCACGTTGGGCAAAGTCCTGAAAGGATGATTCTGTGGAAGAGGCTCACAGGAAAAAACATCCAACGCGGCGCCGCCGATTTTTCTTTCGGTTAGAGCCTGGATGAGTGCGTCTTCATCCACAATTTGCGCACGCGACGTATTGACGAGGTATGCGTTCGGCTTCATCCGTGCGAGTTCGTTTTGTCCGAGCAAGCCAAGGCTTGAATCGGTGAGCGGGTGATGGATCGTAATGACATCGGAAGTTTCGATCAGCTCATCTTTCGATACGCACACCACGTCGTGGGGTGTCGCGCGCTCTTGCGTCAAGTTCCGGCTCCACGCGATGACCCGCATGCCGAGGATACGGCCAATTTTTGCAACGGGGATCCCCATATTGCCCAATCCGATGATCCCGAGCGTCTTGCCGGCCACGCCATCCCCAACAGTTGTTTGCCAACCGCCGGCGCGCACGGACGCCGTTTCTTGTGGAATTGCGCGAAACAGACCGAGGATAAGCGCCCAGGTGACTTCAACCGTACTTTGGTGCATCGCTTCGGTTGTCGATACGGCAATGCCTAACTCGTCGGTTGCTTCGAGGTCTAACGAGCGTGCGTTACGCATGCCAGTCGCTAGAATAAATTTGAGCTGCGGCAAACGGACCAGCACAGAGCGTGGAAATTCTGTGCGTTCACGAATACGCATCACACCGTCGAAACCTTGCAGTCGTGCGACTAGCTCGTCTTCGGTGTAGACGTGATCTTTAAAGGCGACGACTGAGAGCCCAGGGATTTGGCTCCAGTCTACGATACGATGTGCGAGATCCTGATAATCGTCAAGAATCGCGAGTCGAAGTTGTTTAGTCATATTGAGAGCTTAACCTGCTTGTGCGCTGCCTAACTGAGTGGCGTGAGTGTTTCAAACTTGCTGCGATGCACAGAAAAAAAGGTGCGTACGTTTCGTACATTGCCTTGGGCAGTAAGTGCGCGATGCACCAGTGCGTGATAGGCCGGCATATCTTTGACTTGGATGATCAAAACAAAATCAGGTCCGGTTGAGACCCGATAGCATTGCTGCACCGAGCGTTCGGCTTGCATGGCGGCTTCAAACAGCTGCAGATGCTCGGCAGATTGAACGTCGAGGGTTACTTCGACAATGGCTGTCAGTGCAACCCCAATTTTCTCTGGATCCAGAATGGCGACTTGTTTGGCGATTACACCAAGTGCGTTCAGACGCTTAACGCGACGCAGACAGGTCGGGGGTGAGGCGTGAACCCGTTCGGCCAAAGCGTGATTTGTAAGAGAGGCGTCTTGTTGGAGTTGCTCCAAAATGCGTCGATCTAGATCGTCGAGGGCTGAAAGCGTCATATTTTTGATGGTCAGATTGAATAGGATGATAGATTTATACGGTAAATACATGAAATTATATTTCATGAACAGTGCGATGAGACTATTTATTTCATAACTAATCTATTTATGAAATAAATATTCTATAAATATAGGCACAATAGAAATAATCTTAGGAGAATTTCTATGTGCGGAATCGTTGGCGCCGTCGCTTCGCGTGACATCACTCCCATTCTGGTCGAGGGCTTAAAACGGCTCGAATATCGGGGCTACGATTCTTGCGGCATAGCAGTCTTCGACAACGGTGGCTTACGCCGTGCACGCAGCACTGACCGTGTTGCTGAGTTGGCTGCCGACATCGCTCGCAACCATATCGCTGGCTTCACCGGCATTGCCCACACGCGCTGGGCGACACATGGTGCGCCGGTTACGCGTAACGCTCACCCGCACTTTTCTTCGATTGGTAAAGAAGAACCCAGCATTGCTCTGGTGCATAACGGCATCATTGAAAACCACGAGGCACTCCGTACCGAGTTGCAGGCGGCTGGTTTTGTTTTTGAAAGCCAGACGGACACAGAGGTGATCGCTCATTTGATTCGCCATGTCTATAACGGCGACCTGCTTGAGGCGGTGCAGCAGACCGTGCGACGCTTGCATGGCGCCTACGCGATCGCTGTATTTTGTCGCGATGAGCCGCACCGGATCGTTGCGGCCCGTCAAGGATCCCCGCTCGTGATTGGTCGAGGTAAGGAAGAAAACTTTTTGGCATCTGACGCGTTGGCGTTGGCAGGTACAACAGATCAGATCGTTTACCTTGAAGATGGTGATGTCGCAGATCTACAGTTAGGCAACGTCTGGATCATGGACCAGACAGGTAAGCGTGTAGATCGCAAAATTAATACCGTCCATGTGCACACCGGTGCAGCAGACCTTGGCCCGTATCGTCACTACATGCAAAAAGAAATCTTTGAACAACCGCGCGCCGTGGGCGACACGCTCGAGGACGTGGAGTCGATTACGCCTGAATTATTTGGTGTAGTTGCGCGCAAGACGTTTCAAGAGATCGATCGTGTCCTTATTCTGGCCTGTGGCACGAGCTATTACGCAGGCTTAACAGCGAAGTACTGGATCGAAGCCGTCGCGAAAATTCCTGTGGCTGTTGAAATCGCCAGTGAGTATCGCTATCGCGAAAGTGTGCCGCACCCCAAAACCTTAGTGGTAACCATATCGCAGTCGGGTGAAACGGCAGACACGCTTGCAGCACTGAAGCACGCGCGCAGCTTGGGAATGGAGCAGACGCTCACAATTTGTAACGTGTCGACCAGTGCGATGGTCCGCGAGTGTAAATTAGCCTACATCACTCGCGCAGGTGTTGAGATCGGTGTCGCGTCAACCAAGGCGTTCACGACGCAATTGACCGCGCTATTTATGTTGACCTTAGCCTTGGCGCAGGCGCATGATCAACTGAGCAAAGAACAAGAAGTGATGCACGTGAAGGCGCTGCGCCATCTGCCTGCATCAATCAGTGCAGTGCTGGCGCTCGAGCCGCAAATCATGGCGTGGGCCGATCGCTTCGCGACCAAAGAGAATGCGTTGTTCTTAGGGCGGGGGATGCACTACCCTATCGCCCTGGAAGGAGCGCTCAAGCTCAAGGAAATTAGTTATATCCACGCTGAGGCTTACCCTGCGGGTGAACTTAAGCACGGGCCATTGGCGCTGGTAACTGAACTCATGCCAGTGGTGACGATTGCACCGAATGATGCGCTACTTGAGAAGCTGAAATCAAACATGCAAGAAGTGCGTGCACGCGGCGGCGAGCTGTATGTGTTTGCTGATGCCGATACCAAGCTCGTCAGTAGCGAGGGCTTGCATGTGATTCGTATGCCTGAGAACTATGGCTTGTTATCCCCAATTCTGCATACGATCCCATTGCAGCTGTTGGCGTATCACACGGCTTGTGCGAGAGGAACAGATGTCGATAAGCCACGCAATCTTGCGAAGAGTGTCACGGTGGAGTGATTAAGGAACACGCATGAAAAAACTAATGAGCGTGCAGGGTAATAATCGTGGCCACTGGGTCGGAGATGGCTTTCCAGTGCGTACATTATTTTTCTATCAGGATATGGGCGAACAGATGAGCCCATTCTTAATGTTGGACTTCGCAGGCCCCATGCAGTTTGCACCAACGACGGAACGCAAAGGTGTAGGCTCGCATCCGCATCGTGGTTTTGAGACGGTGACGTTTGTGTATGAAGGTGAAGTCGCACATAAAGACTCGACAGGTCAGGGTGGTGTCGTCGGACCAGGTGATGTGCAATGGATGACCGCTGGCGCCGGTATCTTGCATGAGGAATTTCATTCTGACGCGTTTGCACGAGACGGTGGATTGATGCAGATGATTCAGCTGTGGGTCAACTTGCCAGCCAAAGACAAAATGACAAAACCAGGATATCAGCCGATTCTGCGGCAACAGATTCCCGAGCTGACTCTTGAGAACGCGGCTGGCACAGCGCGGGTGATTGCGGGATCGTTTGGCGGACAGACGGGTCCGGCGCGTACCTTTACACCGTTACAAGTCGTCGATTTAAAGCTGTTGAAAGGCGCGACATTGACGATCCCTGTGCCCGAGGGCTGGAGCACAGGGCTTGTTGTCTTGCACGGTGCCGTGCAGGCGCAAGCGGGTTCGGTCGCAACAGATGCACAGATGCTGATGTACGAGCATACCGGTCAAGATATTACGGTACAGGTTCTCGAAGATACCGTGGCGTTGCTGTTGTGTGGCGAGCCCATTCAAGAACCGATCTTTGGGCACGGACCTTTCGTCATGAACACGAAAGCTGAGATTATTCAGGCGATTGAAGATTTCAACAGCGGACGTTTTGGGCGAATAGAAGCGTAGTCTTGTTAAATTAGAGCACGCACAACAGAGGTGATGCGATGAATCTAGAACTCGAACGTTTGGTCAAGGCAGCCAAGCTAGATAGCGCAGACAATGAACGCTTGCGGCTTGAACTCGGTTTATTGTTTGTGGAGCGTATTGAACAACAGCTAGAGCGTGAAGAAGCACTCGACGCGCTCAGGCAATTTAAAGTGTTAATGCGCGAAGCGTTCGATGAGATCAAGCTTAGAAAGCTTGCGCAAGACAGCTTGTTGATTGCAAACCATCATCCCGGCTCCACATCAATTGATGGTACGCAGCATTCGGCCGTATCAGCCACCTATGCGTTAGCCAACGCGATTAATGGCAAAGTACTTGAGGCAGCAGCGTATGCAGCCTACTCAAAAATATATGGCTATGGGGGCTATGCCTTGAGCGACCCCTCCTCTTTCGAGGAGGAGTACAAGGCCCAAGTAGCGATTTTTAAACGGCGAATGCCCGAGACGGTTTAATAACCGACTGCCTGACCGTCGCGGCGATGGTCAGAGCCGGCAACGTAAGCGTAAGGCGCTTTGTCGCCGGGTAAGCGCGCGATCAATTGAGCGCTACCGAAATCCAAGCTATCAGCTGGAGCAACGATTGGGGTGTGACCCATCGCACGCAAGCCATCCACGACTGCGGGGTGCACGCCTGCTTCTACTGTGAGCTCGCCAATATCGTTAATGCGCCAACGTGGTGAGTCAGAGCAAGCTTGTGGGTTGTGCTTCTCAGTGACATAACGCAGCACCATTTGCATGTGTCCCTGCGCTTGCATGTTGCCACCCATCACGCCAAAGGCCATGTCTGGCTTGCCGTCGCGCATGATGAACGCCGGGATGATGGTGTGCATCGGACGTTTGCCACCGCCGACCAGGTTGGGGTGACCTGGGGTTGTCACGAATCCCGATCCGCGGTTTTGCAGCGCGATCCCAGTTTTGGGTACGACCACGCCTGAACCGAAGCCTTTGAAGTTTGACTGGATGTAGGACACCATGCGGCCGTCCGTGTCTGTCGCGCACAGATAGATCGTGCCGCCCGAAGGTGGCTGGCCCGGCAGGTAGGTACCTGCCTTCTTTGGATCGATCAGTTTGGCACGCTCTTTTGCATAGGATTTGCTGAGCAAATCTTTTGCAGTCACTTTCATAAACTCGGGGTCTGCAACGTGTGCATACAGATCTGCAAAGGCTGCGCGCATACACTCAACTTCAAGGTGCATGCGTTCGGCTGAGCCCGGCTTTGTTTGTGCGTAGGGCAACTGCTCGATCAAGTTCAGTGCGAGGAGTGCTGTGAGGCCCTGGCCATTAGGCGGGATCTCATGCACGTCATAGCCCTGGTAATTTGTAGACACCGTCCCCACCCAGTCGCAGCGGTGCGCGGCCAAGTCGGCTTCGGTCATTGCAGCACCACATTCTTTGGAAAACGCAGCAATTGCTTTGGCTAAACGACCACGATAAAACGATTCACCCTTTGTGCGGGCGATGTCTTCAAGCGTGTCGGCCTGATCTGGAAAGCGCCAGATCTCACCAGCCTCGGGTGCGCGGCCATTCGGCATGAATGCATCAAAGCCTGGGTGCATGTGCAGCTCAGCAGCAGCGTCCTTCCACTGGCGCGCAATCACGGGACTGACAGGGAAGCCGTCGCGCGCGTAGCGAATGGCGTCTTTAAATAAATCTTCAAAGGGCAGCTTGCCGAACTTGCTCGACAATTCGACCCACTGCGACACGACGCCGGGAACTGTGACGGATTCCCAGCCGCGATGTGGCATGGTGGCCATGCCTTTGAAACGTTCAGGCGACCATGCGGCGGGCGCACGCCCAGAGGCGTTTAGGCCATGCAATGCCTTGCCATCCCAAAGAATTGCAAATGCGTCACCACCAATACCGTTCATGGTTGGTTCGACCACCGTCAAGGTAATCGCTGCAGCAAGGGCCGCATCAATTGCGTTACCGCCACGCGCAAACGCGTTGGCGCCGGCTTGCGAGGCCAAGGGCTGCGAGGTAGAGACGATGTTACGCGCCAAAACAGGTTGACGACCAGAGGGGAAGGGCAGTTGGTAGTTCATGAGTCGAAGGATTCCAAAATGAGGGAATGCAGATCAGAAAGTGTCAGTCGATTGTATCTGAGCGGCGCACTGTGACAGAGAGATTTTGAATGCACAAAAAAGGGGCGCACAAAGCGCCCCTTCAGGTCTTGCCGTGGGTCGCTTAGGCGACTTCGTGGAGTGCCTTTTTGACCGTTGCGAAGATTTCTTCGATCTGGCCTTCCGATACGATCAGCGGTGGCGAGAAAGCCATGATGTCGCCAGTAAAGCGCGCCAACACACCTTTTTCCATACACTTGAGGAATACGTCGTACGCACGTGCACCAGGTGCGCCATCGCGTGACTGCAGTTCGACGGCACCCATCAGGCCCAGGTTGCGAATGTCTTTGACGAAAGGCTCGCCGCGCAACGCATGGATCTCTTTTTCGAACTTCGGTGCCAAGCCAGCTGCACGCGCAAACAAACCTTCCTTGCGGTAGATTTCTTGTGTGGCCAAGCAAGCTGCGGCAGCGGTTGGGTGTGAAGAATAGGTGTAGCCGTGGAAGAATTCAATCGCACCGCCGGCGCTGCCATTGACGATCGCGTCGTGGACGTGACGGCTCGCAGCAACACCAGACATTGGGATCGCTGCGTTGTTCATGGCTTTAGCCATCGTCAACAGGTCTGGCGTGACGCCGAACAATTCGCTGGCTGTGGCTTTGCCTAAGCGACCAAAGCCTGTGATGACCTCGTCGAATATCAAGAGGATGCCGTGCTTGGTGCAAATCTCGCGCAAGCGTTGCAAATAGCCTTGTGGGGGAACCAACACACCTGTCGAACCAGCAACAGGCTCGACGATCACAGCAGCGATCGTTGATGGGTCGTGCAGTGCGCACAGACGCTCGAGGTCGTCAGCAAGGTGCGCGCCCCAAGCAGGCTGACCCTTGCTGTAGGCCATCTCAGCCAAGTTGTGCGTGTGTGAAATGTGATCGACGCCTGGGATCAGTGCGCCTGAATAAGCTTTGCGGTTGGCAACGATGCCGCCGACCGAGATGCCACCAAAGCCTACACCGCTGTAGCCGCGCTCGCGACCAATTAAACGGGTACGCTGGCCTTCGCCGCGTGCGCGGTGGTAGGCGAGCGCCATCTTGAGTGCTGTGTCGACTGCTTCGGAGCCTGAGTTTGCAAAGAAGATACGGTCAAGACCAGCAGGCATGACTTCTGCAATTTTCTTCGCAGCTTCAAACGCAAGAGGGTGTCCCATCTGGAATGGAGGTGCGTAGTCGAGCTCCATCATTTGCTTGTGCACAGCTTCTGTAATTTCGTCGCGGCAGTGACCTGCATTCACGCACCAGAGACCAGCGCTCGCGTCGAGCACTTTCTGGTTATCGGCGGTTGTGAAGTACATGCCTTTTGCGCTTTTCAGAATACGTGGCGCGGCTTTGAATTGTTTGTTGCCGGTAAAAGGCATCCAGAAATTGGCCATGTCCACATCTGTGGACAAGCTGATTTTTTCGGTAATTGCATTCATGGGAAGTCTCCGTTGTCGAGCGAATGCACC
>CAMCWG010000086.1 GCA_945882005.1 Bordetella parapertussis | reverse complement strand
ACCAGCCGGAGAAATGACGGTGGTGCTTGCTGCGGGATGGCCCGGAATCTTACTGCATGAAGCAGTCGGTCATGGTCTAGAAGGTGACTTTAACCGCAAAGGGTCTAGCGTTTTTTCTGGTCGAGTCGGACAGCGTGTTGCCTCGAAGGGTGTGACCGTTGTGGATGATGGCACGATAGAAGGTCGTCGTGGTTCTTTGAACGTCGACGATGAAGGTAACGCGACGCAACGAAACGTGTTGATTGAAGACGGCATCTTGCGTGGCTATATGCAAGATACGCTCAACGCGCGCCTCATGAAGACAGCTCCAACGGGTAATGGTCGTCGGGAGTCCTTCGCGCATCTGCCCATGCCACGCATGACGAATACCTTTATGTTGTCTGGCAACACTGAGCCAGACGAGATCGTCGCCTCGGTCAAGAAGGGGATTTATGCGGCGAACTTTGGTGGCGGCCAGGTCGATATCACGAGCGGTAAGTTTGTGTTCTCTGCCTCGGAAGCCTACATGATTGAGAATGGTCGGATCACGTATCCGATCAAAGGCGCGACCTTAATTGGCAGCGGACCAGAAGCGATGAATCGCGTCGAGATGATTGGTAACAACATGAGTCTCGATAGCGGTGTGGGTACTTGCGGCAAAGAAGGGCAGAGTGTGCCCGTCGGCGTTGGGATGCCCACGATCAAGATGGAAGGTTTGACTGTCGGTGGAACCGCCTAAGACGTTTTTATTTTTATATTGAAGTTGTTTGATTCAGGAGCTAGTTGTGCCACACAATACTGATGATTTGCGCATACGTGAGATCAAGGAGCTTGCTCCACCTGCGCATGCGATGCGCGAATCCCCTTGCACGCCAGAAGTGTCCTCGCTTGTTTTTGATACCCGACAGTCCTTGCATCGGATTTTGCATGGCATGGATGACCGCCTAGTGGTGGTGATTGGCCCGTGCTCCATACACGATACGAAAGCTGCGATTGAATACGCAAGCAAACTGAATGCACAACGTGCTCGCTTTAAAGGTGAGCTCGAGATCGTAATGCGTGTCTACTTTGAAAAGCCACGGACCACGGTGGGCTGGAAGGGGCTGATCAATGACCCCGACATGGATGGCAGCTTCAACATCAACAAAGGCTTGCGCATGGCGCGTGCTTTGTTGTTAGAAATTAATGCGATGGGCTTGCCGGCCGGTTGCGAGTTCCTGGACATGATTACGCCTCAATACATTGCGGATCTCGTGTCCTGGGGCGCCATTGGTGCACGTACGACAGAAAGCCAGGTCCACCGCGAGCTCGCCTCGGGACTGTCGTGTCCTGTGGGTTTCAAAAACGGAACCGATGGCAACATCAAGATTGCCGTCGATGCGATGAAAGCTGCGTCACAGCCACATCATTTCTTGTCTGTCACCAAGGGTGGTCATTCAGCGATTGTGTCGACCGTTGGTAACGAAGACTGTCACGTGATTCTGCGTGGCGGCAAAGCGCCGAACTTTGATGCAGCGAGCGTCGAAGCCGCTTGTTCAGAAATGGCAAAGTCGGGGTTGGCTCAGCGTGTGATGATCGACTCAAGTCACGCAAACAGCAATAAGAAGCCTGAAAATCAACCAGCCGTGTGTGCTGATGTGGGTGGGCAGATTGCACAAGGCGAGACACGCGTCATGGGTCTCATGATTGAAAGTAATCTGGTTGCTGGCCGTCAAGATCTTGTTCCAGGTCAGCCACTGGTCTATGGTCAGAGTGTGACGGATGGTTGTATTGATTGGGATAGCTCCCTGAAAGTGCTTGAGGGGCTTGCAGAGTCAGTGCGTGAGCGCCGCCGTACTCTCCTAAAAAGCGAACAATAACGATAGCAAGGACTGCGACGATGAACGCTCCTCACGATCTACAAAATTTGCGCCGACCTCTGCCTACAGAGATGATTGACGCGTTGCGTGCACGCTTCGGTGACCGCTTCTCGCAAGCGAATGCTGTTCGGGATCATCATGGTAAGGATGAGTCGCCTTATCCTTCGATGCTGCCTGATGGCGTCGTGTTCGCACAAAGCACAGAAGATGTTGTTGCAGTTGTGACTTTGTGTAATCAACACGGTGTCCCTTTAATCGCGTATGGTGCGGGCTCTTCGTTGGAAGGCCACATCCTGGCGATCGAGGGCGGCATTTCGATCGACATGACGCAAATGAATAAGATCGTTGTCTTGCATGCCGAAGACCAAACGGTCACCGTGCAGGCAGGACTCACGCGTAAACAACTTAACGAGCAGATTCGGGACTCGGGTTTGTTTTTCCCGATTGATCCCGGTGCAGATGCTTCGCTAGGTGGCATGGCGGCCACACGCGCCTCTGGCACAAATGCAGTGCGTTACGGCACGATGCGTGAAAACGTTGTGTCGTTGACAGTCGTGACAGCGCAGGGCAAGGTCGTGCGTACCTCGCGTCGCGCCCGCAAATCCTCGGCTGGTTACGACTTGACGCGTTTGTTTGTCGGCAGCGAAGGCACACTCGGGATCATCACCGAAGTGACGGTCAAACTCTACCCACAGCCAGAAGCCGTAAGCGCCGCAGTCTGTAATTTCCCAACAGTGCACGATGCGGTGCAGTGTGTGATCCAGACAATTCAACTTGGTGTGCCGGTGGCGCGCGTGGAGTTGATGGATGCCAATGCCGTGATGGCCGGTAATCGCTACGCAAAGCTCACCCTGCGTGAAACACCTTTGCTGTTGTTTGAATTCCACGGGTCTGAAGCCAGCGTGAAAGAACAAGCGCAAACAGTGCAAGAGCTTGCGAAGGACTGCGGCGGCATGGATTTTGAGTGGGCCGAGCGCCCTGAAGATCGCAATCGTCTCTGGACTGCACGCCACAATGCCTATTTTGCTGGTCTGCAATTGCGCGCCGGTTGTCGTGCAAGCACGACGGATGTCTGCGTCCCAATCTCCAGGCTCGCGGAGTGCATCGACGAAGCCACCAAGTTGCTAGAGAAGGCGAGCTTTCCCAGCACGATCGTCGGCCACGTCGGCGATGGTAACTTCCACGTGTTGATGCTGCTTGATCCAAACAGCCAGGAAGAGTGGGACGAATCTGAGCGCTTGAACCACCATTTGGTCACGCAAGCGATCAATGCCGACGGCACGTGTACAGGTGAGCACGGTATTGGCTTGCACAAAAAGCAATTTATGTTGCATGAGCACGGTGAGGATGTGTTGGACCTCATGCGCTCGCTCAAGCAAGCGTTCGATCCAAACAATATTTTGAATCCCGGAAAAATCCTGGATCCACGCCCTTAGGCTACGAACATGAACGCGATCACTGAACCTGGTTTGAATGCAGTCGCGACTGTCTCGCGCGAGCAGGTGTTGTTGGCTTTGCGCGCGGTACTGCCACCACACTGTATTTTGAGTCGCGAAGAAGAGACGCGCCCTTATGAGTGTGATGGTTTGTCGCTCTATCGTTCAGTGCCGATGGCTGTTGTTTTGCCTGAATCTGAAGCGCAGGTTCAGGCAGTGCTTAAGACCTGTAAGCGTTTAAGTGTGCCCGTTGTCGCACGTGGTGCCGGAACAGGTTTGTCGGGCGGTGCGATGCCCCATGCGCAAGGCGTGTTGCTTGGCTTAGCTAAGTTCAATCGCATTAAACATGTAGATAAAGAAGCTGCGATTGCCGTGGTGGAACCAGGCGTACGCAACTTGGCCGTGTCAGAAGCTGTTGCCCCCTTTGGTTTGTATTACGCGCCAGATCCCTCGAGCCAGATCGCCTGCACGATTGGTGGCAACGTGGCGGAGAACTCTGGTGGTGTGCATTGCTTGAAATACGGCCTGACCGTCCATAATGTAATGAAGGTGCGCGTGATCACCATCGATGGTGAGGTCATTGAGCTGGGTTCCCTTGCACCCGATGCGCCTGGCCTTGATTTGTTGTCGGTGTTCGTCGGCTCCGAAGGGATGTTGGGTGTTGTGACTGAAGTCACCTTACGTTTAACACCCAAGCCCGCTCTGGCGCGCGTCATCATGGCGAGCTTTGATGATGTAGAAAAAGCAAGCGATGCCGTGGGCAAAGTGATTGGCGCAGGCATTATTCCAGCCGGTCTTGAAATGATGGACAAGCAAGCAACACAAATGGTCGAACCCTTTGTGCGGGCTGGCTATGACACCGAAGCCGAAGCGATTCTTCTGTGTGAATCGGACGGTACGGTCGAAGAAGTTGCCGAAGAAATCGAGCGCATGGAGAAAGTATTTCAAAGCGCTGGCGCCGTGCGTTTGCAAGTTTCGCAAACCGAAAATGAACGACTGTTGTTTTGGGCTGGCCGCAAGAATGCCTTCCCAGCTGCCGGACGTGTTTCGCCCGATTACTACTGCATGGACGGCACGATTCCGCGCAGAAGACTTGGTCACGTACTGAAGGCCATCCAGCAAATGGAAATTAAATACACCATGCGCTGCGCAAACGTGTTTCATGCGGGCGACGGAAACTTGCATCCCTTGATTCTGTTTAATTCCAATATTCCCGATGAAGTGCGTCGCGCAGAGGACTTTGGTGCAGAAATCCTAGAGCTCTGTGTTGAGGTCGGTGGAACAATCACCGGTGAGCACGGAGTAGGGATGGAGAAGATCAATCAAATGTGCGTGCAATTCACGCGCGATGAATTGGATTCCTTTATGGCCGTCAAACGCGGCTTTGATCCTGACTGCTTGTTGAACCCTGAGAAAGTCATTCCTACCTTGGTGCGTTGCGCGGAGTATGGAAAGATGCACGTGCATGGCGGTGCCTTGCCGTTCTCCGATCTGCCGAGGTTCTAAGCGATGTCGACAGAAATTTTGGCCGGCTTAGCCGAGCAAGTGCGCAGCGCTGCTGCCGATCAGCGACCCGTGTTGATTCGTGGTGGTGACACCAAGGCCTTCTACGGTAATCCGTTTGTGCCAGACGGTGTGGCCCCCGTCATCATGGATATGCGTTGCTTAAAAGGCATCGTGAACTATCAGCCCTCAGAATTGGTCGTTACCGCGCATGCGGGTACCCCTTTGCAAGAAGTCGTAGACACGCTTGACGCTTCAGGGCAGATGCTTGCGTTTGAGCCACCGGCTTTTGGCGCAGGTGCAACTGTTGGTGGTTGTGTGTCTGCGGGGCTCTCTGGCCCGGGGCGCCTTGCTGCGGGTCCGTTAAAAGACTTTGTCCTAGGCGCACATCTGCTCGACGCGCAAGGCCGAATCCTCAAGTTCGGAGGCGAGGTCATGAAGAACGTTGCCGGTTATGACGTCTCGCGGTTGTTAGCCGGCGCAATGGGTTCTTTCGGTGCGTTGACGCAACTATCGCTCAAAGTGGCGCCCAAGCCGTTTGAGACCTGTACGCTCGAGTGGGAACTTGACGAGGCCGAGTCGCTTAAGCGTTGCCACAGCTGGCGTGCCCATCCCTTATCCGTATCTGCTACTGCCTGGGAGTCACAGGGCGCAACAGGCCGTCTTCGTGTGCGTTTAGCTGGCGCTGCCGCTGCGCTGCGCTCGGCTCGCCAAAAGCTTGGCGGTACTGTGTTGGATCAAGAGCAAGCGAAGGACTACTGGACTGCGCTACGCGAGCAGCAATTACCATTTTTCAAGACAGAGGTGCTCTGGCGCGTTGCTGTTGCACCTGGGACCGGCCCGCTTGGCTTAGGTCCCACGCTAATAGAGTGGGGCGGTGGTCAACGTTGGATTGCAGCATCACTAGACGCTGCTGTGGTGCGCGATGCAGCGGCGCGAGCGGGTGGGCATGCGACACAGTTCCGTGCGCAAGCGCCGAGCATGCATCCGCAATCCGGTGTGTTCCATCCTGTCGCAGCGGGTTTGGCGGTTATCACGCAACGACTCAAAAATGAATTTGATCCTCAGGGCTTATTCAACCCTGGTCGTTTGATCCCTAAGGCTTAAGCGCTATGCAGACAAATCTTGCCGAATGGGCACGCGATTCAAAACTAGGCCAGGAAGCCGACGACATTTTGCGTCGCTGTGTGCACTGCGGTTTTTGCACTGCGACCTGCCCAACCTATCAAGTGTTGGGTGACGAGCTCGACAGCCCGCGCGGTCGCATCTATTTGATTAAAGAAGTGCTCGAAGGCAAGGAGCCTACGCAGGCGACCCAGCAGCACCTTGATCGTTGCCTAACCTGCCGCAATTGCGAAACGACTTGCCCGTCGGGTGTGCAGTACGGACACCTCGTGGACATTGGTCGGCAAATCGTCGAAGAGAAAGTTGAGCGTCCTTTTATGCAGCGCTTGCAGCGCACCTTGCTTCGTAAAGGCTTGGTCTCGCCGCTGTTTGCGCCGGCGTATAAGCTCGGTCAAGCACTGCGTGGCGTCTTGCCACAAAGTTTGCAACGCAAGATTGTCGAAGCGCGTCCCGCAGGTGCTGTACCCCAAACTCAAGCGCACGCTAAGCAAGTGTTGTTATTAGCCGGTTGCGTGCAGCCCACGATGATGCCAACGATCGATGCGGCGACGATCAGAGTGTTAGATCGTTTGGGCATTGGTACACAAGTTGTTGCTGGTGCGGGTTGTTGTGGCGCATTGAATTTTCATTTGGATGATCAAGACACGGCACGCAGCCAGATGCGCGCAAACATTGATGCCTGGTTGCCGTATGTTGAGTCTGGGAAGATCGATGCGATCGTGATGAACGCCTCGGGTTGCGGCGCGATGGTCGCAGAGTATGCGCATCACCTGCGTGATGATCCAGTTTATGCACCCAAGGCCGCAAAGATCGTAGCCTTGGTGCGTGACGTTGCACAAGTTGTCGGGCCCTACGCAGAGCAGCTAGCGCAACAGCTTGATCCACAAAAGCTACCTAAGCGTCCCGTGTTTCATCCCCCTTGCACACTGCAGCACTGGCAAGGCTTGCGTCCGGCAAGCGAACAGCTCTTGACGCAGTTAGGGATGTCTTTGCAACCTTTCACTGAAAGCCATTTGTGCTGTGGCTCAGCGGGCGCGTATTCGGTCTTGCAACCAGAAATCTCTACCTCGTTACGCGATCGTAAATTAGGTCATTTGAATGCAGCGCAGCCTGACATTATGTTGTCATCAAATATTGGTTGTATTGGGCACCTGCAAAGTGGCACTGATACCCCCGTGCGTCACTGGATTGAAGTGGTGGATGCTGCGTTGAAGTGATGGTGTCGTGCTATGTAGCAAAAGAGCGTGGATGACGCGATAGACTCGTTAAGCCGCAATCCGATAATAAAGGAGGCTAGTTTGAAGAAATCGTGGCAGTGTAAATTCGGTGCGTTTATATCGATTGTGGCTCTTGGCAGTGGCTTTTTCGTCACGAGCAGTACTGCTTTGGCTAATGGGTGTAGTGGTAGCACGATCATCATTAATTCAGTTGAAACCACTACTCAAACGAACTCGACACAGGTGTGTAGTTTTACAGTTAACAGTTGGGCCGCAATCAACACGACCACTGGCGTAGGTATCGATAACAGCGGCACAATAACGACTCTGAACAATAGCGGTACGATTTCGACCGGTGGTGATGGTATCGCAAACGGCGGCACGATAACAACACTAAACAATAGCGGCACGATTTCGGCTCCAACTGAGTACGGTATCTATAACTTGGGCACGATAACAACACTAAACAATAGCAATACCGGCACGATTTCAGGTCATTACGGCATCCTGAACTCCAACACTGGCACCATCATAGAACTAAACAATAGCGGCACGATTTCAGGTAATGTCGGTATTGTTAACCGAGGCGTAATAGCGACATTAAACAATAACAGGACGATTTCAGGTAGCAACAACTACGGCATTGACAACACCGGAATCATTCTCGATCTCATCAACACAGGCACTATCGTCGGTACAAGTGCTGGCATTCAGAATTCTGGCGTTATCACTACGCTGCATAATCAGCAGGGCAGTAACGGCAGTAGTCCGTTGACCTACAGTGGGATCTTGCCCACAAAATACAGGATTCTTATTGCTGGCACGACAACTTTTGGTCGATTGTCTGCTGGGTCGGTGACAGGCGTTACACAATTTGGTGTCTCGCGGTTTTCGACGACGAGTCCATCAATTATCAACACGACATTTGCGAATGTTCTAGTCGGTATCACCCCTGCAAATCTAGGCCTTGGGTCAGCCACGACCGTCAGCGACGTATCTAATGGCTATTCATATACATTAACTCAAACCGATTTGGCCTCAAATTCCGGGAGCTTGATTATTACTGCTTGCAGAGATTGCCCCTCTAGTGATTCGGGCGGAACAAGCGTCTCAAATATCTCGAGCGGTATGAGCGTCGGGCTAGCCTCAATTGGTTCGAGTCCTGTGTTGTCTGGTGGCACACTTGTATTGTTGAGTAGCGACAGTTCAAGCACCGCGTTCAGCGTGACCAGCGCAAGTACGATTCAAAGCCCAACCTCTGGTTCAGCCACGCTCTCTGGTGTGTTCTCTGGTGCGGGCGGCTTAACCTTTATCGGCACTGGCAGCACGATCATGAGTGGCGCCAACACCTACAGTGGCGGTACAACAGTAGCTGGTGGCACCTTAGTGGTGGCTGGGCCGTCACCGACCGGCACAGGCGATGTGTTCGTAGCGTCTGCTGGCACGCTGATGGGCACAGGCACGATTGCAGGCAATAGCATTGTGAGTGGTGTGCTTAAGCCAGGCAATTCCCCCGGCTATTTGTCTTTCACTCAAAACTTGACGCTGAATACTGGGTCAACCTATCAACAAGATATCGCCGGTACCGTGCAAGCAAGCAGCGCAACTCCTGTAGGTGCTTCAGGCTATTACTCCTTTGTCACCGTGGGTAGTCAACTGGTGATTAATTCAGGCGCGACACTTACGCCGCGCCTCTCGAATCTGTTTAGCGCAAATGAGTCAGGCTACGGCAGTGCGATTTATGTCCCAGCACTTGGCGATCGCTTCCGTATGATTACGGCTACAGGTGGTATCTCGGGTCGTTTCAGCACACTCACTCAGCCAGCCGAGTTAGCCACCGGCACACAGTTCATCGCGTTTTATAACGTCAACAGCAGCAACAGCCTTGATCTGGCTGTGACACCGACTTCTTACAGTTCTACGTTGTCATCTAGCACCACGAACGCCAAGGAAGTGGCAAACGTCTTAGATCAGCTCTTAGGCGTTAATAAAACAGGTACCGCTACGGCAGCACAAGACTCCTTGCTTTATGCCGTTTCTGGTCAAACCGCAGCAAGCCTGCCAGGCTTTGCACAATCCCTCTCGGGTGAGATCCATGCGGCTTCCGCAGCCACGCTTCCACAGACAACCCAACGCGTGCAGCAAGCAGTGCTGGCACGCCTGGGTGACTTCCCGATGGCACCTAATCAACTGAACGGCGGTGCTGGTGCGGGCGGTGGCAACGCAGCCACCCCCTTATCGTCAGGCGCCATCACAGGTAACAACCCCTCGGGGCTACCTACTGCCAATATGAGTTCAAACCCCGCCGTCAACCCGAAGTCCGCAAACATTACTAGCGCAGCCGTCGCAGACGGTCGTGCCTGGGGTGAGATCGCCTACCAGCGTGGTGAGCGTTCGGGTAATAGCGGTGGCAATGGCTTTAACAACAACCTATACCAAGCTGTGTTTGGTGTGGATGTGTACACGAACGCTGCGCTTGGCTTAAAGCTTGGTGGTGGCTTAGCGCTCTCAAACACAACGGTCAATGCAACGGGTGGTAACAGCACCATCCAGCAAGGTGCATTGTTCCTCTACGGCAAGATGCCTGTGGCCGAAGATTATGTACTCGATGGCATGGTGAGTCTGGGCCTAAGTTCGACAAACCTCTCGCGCAGCGACGTTACCGGTATCAGCAGTGGCTTTAGCAACAAGTCAGTGATGGGTAACGATGTACTGGTCAGCGCAGGCCTGAGCCGTCCGTTTGAGACCAGCGCTGTGCGCATCACCCCCTATGTACGCCTCACTTACCAGTACGTCGGCCAAGCCGCCTACGACGAAGGCGCAACCGCCGCAGCACTTAACGTCTCCCGCATGAACGCCAATGGCGTACGTGGCGTGATCGGTGTGGGGGCAGGGTCACTGAACAAAGACCCGCTCAAAGATGAATACACCTACCGTGCAAACCTC
>CAMCWG010000085.1 GCA_945882005.1 Bordetella parapertussis | reverse complement strand
GCAGCCCTATGTTGAAGCGGCGATTGCTGCAGGCGCCTCACCCGTACGCGTGGTGTTCAAGCATATTTTTCCCAATACGATCGCAGCGCTCACGGTGCAAACAACCTACATCTGTGGTCTTGCAATTCTTGCTGAAGCAAGTTTGTCTTTTATTGGTGCGGGCGTGCCACCCTCCATTCCATCCTGGGGCAACATCATGGCGGAAGGCCGTGCGCTTTGGCAGATTAAGCCCCATATGATTGCGTTCCCAGCGGTATTTCTGTCGATCACCATTCTTTCGATCAATATGCTAGGTGATGGGCTTCGCGATGCGATCGATCCCCGTATGGCCAAGAGGCTTTGAATATGACAGCTTCAAATCCACGCGTAGGAAACTCAGGTAGCCGTGTGCTCGATGTTAAAGGTTTGTCCGTTACCTTTGGTGCAGGCGCAGGGACGGTACGTGCTGTCCAGTCTTTAGATTTATATCTCGATCGAGGCGAAACACTGGCTATTGTGGGTGAGTCCGGTTCGGGCAAATCCGTCACCTCTCTCGCCCTGATGCGGTTGGTTGAGTATGGTGGCGGCACAATTACAGAAGGATCCATGCAACTCCACCGCGCCAGTGGCCAGTCGGTGGACTTGCGTCATGCTCCCGAAGAAACGATGCGTACACTGCGCGGCGCGGATCTGAGCATGATCTTTCAAGAGCCGATGACATCGCTCAATCCAGTTTTCACGGTCGGATCCCAACTGACCGAAGCGATTATGTTGCACCAGCCGGGTGATCTCTCGTCGGCAACGGCAACGGCTATTCGTATTCTGGATCAAGTGCGCATACCAGACGCGAGAGCCATGATAGGACGTTACCCGCATGAGTTATCTGGTGGGATGCGGCAACGGGTCATGATCGCGATGGCACTGTCTTGCAAGCCTTCCGTATTAATTGCGGATGAGCCAACGACCGCACTCGATGTCACGATACAAGCGCAAATTTTGCAACTCATCCAATCTCTTCAAAAAGAGATGGACATGGGCGTCATTTTTATTACCCACGATATGGGTGTCGTAGCCGAGGTCGCAGACCGGGTCATGGTGATGCGCCACGGTAAGGTGGTTGAGCAAAATGATGTGTATGGCTTATTTGCGCAACCTAAGCACTTGTACACAAGAACGCTGTTGGCTGCCGTGCCTAAACTAGGTTCTATGCGTGGGACACACGAGCCGATGCGTTTTGATCTTCCCTTGCAAGAAGGCGACGCGGACCGTGCGCGACCCGAGACGCGGCACGTCAAACACAGTGAGCGTTCGGCCGACGGCGTACACACGAGCCCTGTCATTTTGAGCGTGAACGACCTTGTCACGCGTTTTGATATTCGGGGTGGTATTTTCTCGCGCGTGGTCAAGCGCGTACATGCCGTTGAGCATGTGAGTTTCGATTTGCATGAAGGGGAGACCTTATCCCTCGTAGGTGAGTCTGGTTGTGGCAAGACGACTACTGGGCGCTCCTTGATGAGTCTGACAAAGATTGCTTCCGGACAAATCCTTTTCGCTGGCAAGCCCATCGTCCAGTCGAGCTCCCAGTCTTTGCGTGAACTTCGCCGTAATGTCCAGTTTGTCTTTCAAGATCCGTTTGCCTCCTTGAATCCGCGCATGCGGATTGGTGAATGCATCAAAGAGCCTTTGATAATTCAGGGCATTGCGCAAGGTGCCGAGGCGGATCGCCGTGTAGCCGAATTAATGGAGAGGGTCGGCTTAGATCCCGCAACAATTAATCGTTGGCCCCACGAGTTCTCCGGTGGGCAAAGACAGCGTATTTGTATCGCCCGCGCCCTCTCGGTTAACCCGAAAGTCCTCATTGCGGATGAGGCGGTGTCAGCATTAGATGTTTCTATACGTGCGCAGATCGTTAATTTGTTAATCGATCTGCAGGACGATCTCGGCATTTCTTATTTGTTCATTTCGCACGATATGGCTGTCGTTGAGCGCGTGAGCCATCGCGTGGCGGTCATGTATCTGGGGCAGATTGTGGAGCTCGGTCCGCGCAGTGCGATATTTGAAAATCCTCAGCATCCCTATACCCGTAAGTTAATGGCCGCCGTGCCCATTGCAGACCCGACAATGCGCCGCACACACAACTTAGAGATCTCGGAAATCCCGAGTCCCGCGAGAGCACTGAACGATCTTCCCGTCGTCGCACCGCTGGTTCAGGTGGGTGAGGGGCACTTTGTTGCAAAGCACAAGATTGGTGGGTTGTACTGATGTAGTGAACACAGGAGAGTAAAAATGGATCGTAGAAAATTCTTAATGACAACGTCCGCTTCAGCTGCCGCGCTGTCCTCACCCCAGGTCACTTGGGCGCAAGGCTCAGCACCTGCCAAGCTGTTTCGTTGGGTTCCTCATGCGGACTTGACGATTTTGGATCCGATGTTCAGCACGGTCTTCATCACGAATATCCATTCGCAGCTGGTGTTTGATACGCTGTATGGACTAGACAATAAGTATCAACCTCACCCGCAAATGGCCGTGGGCCATGTCATGGATCCTTCTGGTCTGGTTTGGAAGATCATGCTGCGTGATGATCTGAAGTTTCACGACGGGTCACCTGTGCGCGCAGCCGATGCTGTCGCGAGTTTGAAAAGATGGGCCAAGAAGGATTTGATGGGCCGCTCTCTGATGGATTCAACGGAGAGTTTGACGGCCTTAGATGACAAGACGATCGAATTTAAGCTCAAAAAGCCGTTTCCTTTATTGCTGAACGCGATCGCCCGACCAACCGGCAGTATGGCTTGCATCATGCCTGAAAAACTCGCACAGACGCCTGACAACGTGCAAGTCAAAGTCATGAACGGGTCTGGTCCATTCCGTTTTGTTCATGATCAATGGGTGTCAGGCTCGCAAGCTGTCTATCAGCGATTTACTGATTATGTTCCAACGCGCGACAAGACAAAACCGGAGTTCACAGCTGGCCCCAAAATTGTACATATCGAGCAAGTGAGATGGCAGATCATTCCTGACCGTGCGACCTCGATTGCAGCCCTGCAGAACAATGAGGTCGATGGCGTTGAGCAAGTCGATAGTGACTTCCTGCCCATCCTCAAGAAAGATAAGAACATCACGCTCATCAAGCGCACACTACCCTCGATCTCGCTGATGCGCTTCAATCACTTGCATGCGCCGTTCAATAATAAATTGATGCGTCAAGCGATTCTGGCGGCCGTCAGTCAGACTGAATACATGATGGGGATGAATGGTCCGGATTTCCCTGAGTACTGGGACGACAAGTGTGGAGTCTTTGTGCCCGGATCTCCCATGGACAGTAAAGCTGGGATGGAAAAAATAACGGGTAAGCGTGATTTGGCACGTGCACGTGCGATGATCAAAGAGGCCGGTTACAAGGGAGAGACGGTCGTTATTCTCGATCCAGTTGATTACCCCGTTTTTCATACAGCGGCGCTCATGACGGTGGATCTCTTTAAAAAGCTTGGCATTAAAACGGATTTGCAGGCGATGAATTGGGGCACGTTGATGCAGCGACGTAATAGTCAGGAGCCTCCATCGGCAGGTGGATGGAACGTGACATTCACTGCAATTACCGGCCCCAACAATTTAGATCCTGCAGGGCATTTGGCGATTCGAGGATCGGGGCAAAAAGCCTGGTTTGGATGGCCAACAAGTCCGCGCATCGAACAGCTCAGACTTGATTGGTTCAACGCCGCTAACCTTGAGGAGCAAAAGAAAATTTGTAGCGAACTACAACTACAGGTTTTCGAAGATGTTCCCTACATCCCGCTTGGTGCGACGTATCAAGTATCTGCTCTGCGCAAGGGCTGGGTCGATTTCCAAGAGCAAATGCCCTTGTTTTACACCTTACGTAAAGCCTAATACGTCAAGTCTAACAAGCCGGAGTCCATAAGATGTCTACATCACACCCAAAGATTGCGATCACAGGCTTTGCCCTTGAGGCAAATGCTTTTTCGCCTGTCTCCGTACGAGAGGATTTCACGCGTTCCTGTTGGAGAGAAGGGGAGGAGATCACTGAGCTCGCCCGCCAAACGAGCAACTTGCCAGCAGAAGTGACAGGTTTCTACGCGCGCATGGATGAGTTGGGTCCGTGGGTACCCGCCCCTACCATTGTGATTGGCGCCCCACCGGGAGGCCCGGTCACGCGAGAGGTGTGGGAAGAGTTTATGTCTAAATTGGACAAAAGCTTGCGCGCAGTGCTGCCTGTAGATGCGGTGTTTGTATCCAACCACGGTGCTTCAAGTGCGGAGCATCTGGATGACACGGAGGGCGACATGATGGAGCACATCCGTTCGATCGTAGGGCCAGGCGTTCCGATCGTTGCCACGCACGACTTACATTGCAATGTTTCTGAGCGAACGGTCGATATGTTGGACGGATTGATTAGTTATCGCACCAATCCGCACGTAGATCAGCGCGAGCGTGCGGCTGAAGCTGCTGATTTGCTTAAGGAGATTCTGAGCGGCGTTCAAACGAAAAAGGCTTTTATTCGGTTGCCTATCACGCCTCCCTCCGTGACGTTACTGTCGGCGCGGGGCCCTTATGCAGACTTGATCAAAATGGGGACGGCCATGATGCTGAAGCCGTCCGAAGGCCCGATTGCAAACGTCTCCGTTTCGGCGGGTTTTGTGTTTTCAGATTTGCCTAAGTGTGGGATTACGATCTGTGTCACTTCGCGTGGCGATTTAGCAGCTGCACAGAGCTGTGCGATCAAAATTGCGCGCGCTGCCTGGGCTGATCGTGCACGCTATGTTCCAGACATGCTTGAAGTCTCCGAAGCTGTTGCGCGGGCGCGCGATACGAACGTTCCTTTGCTGTTTGCCGATGTGGCAGACAATCCTGGTGGCGGTGGCCGGGGTAACACAGCCTGGATGCTTCAGGCTTTTAATGATGCGAAGATTCCGGGTGTCGTCTTAGGTGTGTTCGTAGACCCTGAGTTGGCGCAGCAGTGCCATGCCGCTGGTGAAGGGAACACGTTTGATGCCGTGTTCAATGCAACTGAAAGTAAGTTTTCCAAGCGTTACGAAGCGCGTGCGCGTGTTATCAAAATATCGGATGGTGAGGGCACCGGTCGCCGCGGAGTGATTGGCGGCAAGAAATTTTCGCTTGGCCCCTCCGCACTGATTGAGTTGGTTGGCACAGGAACGCGAGTCGTTGTTGGCAGCTTGCGTCGACAGTTGTGTGAGCCCGCGATGCTAGAAATGCACGGGCTCGATATTTCAAAAATTCGCATCTTGATCGTCAAGAGCCGTGGCCATTACCGGGCAGGCTTTGACGAGTTTTTCTCTGAAGATCGAATTCTGGATGTGGATAGCCCAGGGCTCACCACACCCAACTTAAAGAATGTCGATTTCAAGCGCTTGCCACGCCCCGTATGGCCAATTGATCAGGATGCAGTATTTACTGAGCCGAGCTGGGCGAAGGGTCTGTAGCGCGTGATGGCGATGTAAGTTTTGGATAGGGGCCGTCTTGCAGGGCGTGCGTCTCAAGGACAGTGCGCGCGACCTGTTTGCGGCTAATTTTCCCTTGCGGGTTACGAGGTAAAGTCTCGAGCGCCGCAAAAAGCCGAGGACGCTTGTGTTTAGACATCGCCTCAAGAAGTTGTAGACATTGTCTTCCCACCCTTCTTGTGCGCCTTCAGCGACGGCGGTGATGATCTCGCCCCAGTAATCAGAGGCAAGTGATGTGACGCAGATTTGACCGCAGAGTGTGTTGGCGGCGAGTGCCACTTCGATTTCATCTGGATTAACGCGATAGCCGCCTGTTTTGATGACATCTGCGACGCGTCCGGTTAGTATCAACCGGCCTGCTGTATCGATATACCCAAGGTCGCCCGTGTTGTGCCAACCATCTGGTTCATGCGGTTTGAAACCGCTTGCATCAATGAGCCCAGCCGACATATGGGGGGCACGCAATAAAATCTCGCCGTGGGGTTCGTTTTCAGAGAGCGCTTCTTGAATGCTTATCTCCACCCCGCTTGCCGGCCATCCTACGCAAGCGCCAGCCGGAATGTTCTGTGCTGTCAGGTAGGCATCTGTCGCACTCGGTTCCAAAACAGTGATGGGATTGATGCATTCTGACTTTCCGTAGGTGATCCGCACTTTAGGCCCGAACATTGCGCAGGCGCGTTTATAGAGCGCGGGCGTGAGTGGCTGTGTGCCTGTGAAAATACAACGAACATCTGTGTAGGTCGAGCCGGTAAGTGCAGACGTGATTTTTGCTAAGACGGTCGGTGGGGCAAAGATCGCGTCTAGTGCTTTCGATTCAAGTAATGGCTTAATCTTTTGAATGTCGACACCATCATGCAGAACGACTGTTGCGCCATGATCGAGCCAAGCGAAGGTAAGGAGTGACGCCCCATGTACAAACGGAGTCATTAAAAGTATTTTCTGTCCGGGACCGGGAACGAAGGGCAAAGATCCTTTCAGCAGTTGCTCACCAGCCCAGCGCGCTTGTTGCGTATACAGCACCCCTTTAGGTTTTCCTGTTGTGCCTGAAGTAAATAAAATGCGTGATGAAGCGTCAGCGGCGGTTGCTGGGGGGCGCTGTGCTGCGCCAGACGGCAAGGAAAGGCTGTTCGAGAGCAGGCACGTCAATCCAAGTGCCTCAAGCTCCTTAGCACGTTGCTCAAGTGATACGACTGTCTGGACTTTGGCTAATTGGGTGCACCACTGAATTTCATCCGTGGTGTACCCCCAACTGAGCGGTGTCTCGCACGCTCCGGACAGCCGGACGCCGTATGAAACCCAGACTGCATCGATGCTGTTTGGAATGAGTGTTCCGACGGGGTCCCCCTCGCGGATACCCTGTCCGCGCAAATGATTGGCAAGTGCGTGGGCGCGATCATTGAGCTCTGCATAGCTAAGCGTGCTTCCGTAGCCGTCGATGACTGCGATCTGGTGAGCGAAGCGCTGGGACAGCACATTTAGCTGTGCAGACCAGGCGATTGGAGTGGTTGGAGGGGCGATTTGATTCATGGTGTGAGTGTAATGGAGCATAGGTTTTACAGTGATTTTATGATTCAATCGAGCTTGCGAAATTTACTGTGATCCACTGTCGAATACTTAATAAAGGAATGGCATGACAACAACGAAAAAGAATGGTGAGACGACTGAAAACAGTGTGAACCACCCGAACCCCACCCGGCGCTCTCTGGTCGGCGCAGCTGCGATTTCAGCTGTTGGCGCGGGTTTGGGCTGGCCACAAGTAGGGCAGGCTCAAGGGGCTTATCCTAATCGGCCCTTGAAGATCGTGATCCCCTGGCCTCCTGGCCAGGCTACCGATCTGGTGGGTCGTGCGATCGCGATGGGGTTGACAAAAGTACTTGGTCAAACCGTGGTGGCGGACAACAAGGCGGGCGCGGGCGGTACCATCGGCACCGATGCCGTTGCAAAGTCTCCCGCTGACGGCTACACGCTGCTTGCTGCATCGGCCGGGCCTGTGTCCGTTGCGCCTTTGCTTCAGAAAACACCGTACGATGTGAATAAGGATTTCACTCCGATTGCGCTCACAGGGCTGTCCCCCTATGTGTTGGTCACTAATCCTAAGTTCCCAGCCAAGGATGCCGCTGAGTTTGTGAAGCTTGTTAAAGCAAGTCCTGGTAAATACACCTTTGCGTCTTCAGGAACAGGAGCGACAGCACACTTGGTTGCTGAGGCCTTTAACGCCGCCTTAGGCTTAAAGGCGGTCCATGTCCCTTACAAAGGATCCTCGCCCGCGTTGGCAGATGTGCTTACCGGCCGCGTTGATTACTGCCTAGAGACAGCGGCAGCTACGATGCCTTTCGTGAAAGATGGAAGATTGAAGGGGCTGGGCGTGTCGTTGGAAAAGGGTAGTGCAGTGACGCCGGGTATTCCCGCGCTTGCAACGGCGGTCAATATCCCTGGTTTCAATTTAGGTGCTTGGGCGGGCTTGATGGGCCCTGCAGGCTTGCCGGCGAATGTGGTTGATCGTCTTGCTAAGGCGATGCGTCAAGTCATGCAGTCCGATGAGCTTAAAGAACTCTTTATGCGCATCGCCATTGAGATTGATTTCCGAGAGCAAGCGGACTTTATCAAGTATCTAGAGGCGACACGTGTGCAGTTCAGTGATGTGATCAAAAGAAATAACATCAAGATCGAAGGGACTTAAGCCTTTTGACTTAAGCCCCTTCTTTATCAACCGGCAAGCTGTTGCGGACCTCGTAACACCTTGCCGGGTAGTGCGCCTGTCGCGGTCGCGTTCTCAAAAATCGGCTGACCACGTACGATTGTCGCCACATACCCATCTGCACGCTGAACGAGCCTCCTGCCACCGGCAGGTAGGTCGTGAACAAACTCTGGACAATATAGCTGCAGCTGTGTCGGGTCGATGACATTGATGTCTGCTTTGAAACCTGGCTTTAACAGGCCTCGGTCGTTTAGACCGTAGACACGAGCAGTATCAAGTGTCTGTCGCTTAACAATGTGCTCAAGGCCAAGCCGTTCGCCGCGCGTGCGACCATTGACCCAATGCGTCAACATGAATGTTGGTAAGCTGACATCGCAGATATAGTTGCAATGTGCTCCGCCATCGGAGAGGCTATTTACAGTGTGTGAATGCTGTAAGAGCTGGTGCAAGTGATCAAGGTTTTCGTACGAATAATTAAAGCTCGGGTAGTAAATGATCGCTTTACCATTCTGTTCCAGCATTAAGTCATACACAATTTCGAGCGGTGCTTTGCCAGACGCCTTTGCCATTGCGGCAACCGATGTGCTGGGATCTGGTTCGTAGTCTGGCTGCGCTGCCATACGATACATTTTGTGAAAGCTACCGAAGAGTGTTTCGGCCCTGCGGTCAACGAGGTCTCGCTCTTCAGTCAAGATGCGCTGGCGAATCGCCGGTTCGCGCATTTTTTGTACGCGCTGCTCATGTGGCAAGGCAGAAATGGATTGATACGTTGGGTGTGCGATGAAAGGATGCAAGGAACTTTGCAGGGAAAAGAGAAGGCCGACAGGACGTCCACAGATTCCCGCATAAAGCGGCACATTTTGCTGTTGAGCACCATCCAGTGTTTTTAGAATCTCTTTCCACAAGTCCGGAGCAGGGTCTGTTTGCTGCAAGTTAAACATCACCGGTAGCTTATTATTTTTGGCCAGTTGATAGAGCCAGGGAATTTCACCCCCCATTGCCGGGTGATTCGACGTCATTTGAAAAACACCGTGGCCCACTTCCCCGAGCACGCTACCAAGACCTGTGATTTCGTCTGCAGTAGCGAAAGTGCCTGGCGGGTATTTGCGTTCGTCGTATTTATGTATGAAGGTGCGGGTGGTAGAAAAACCCATCGCCCCTGCCTTCATGCCCTCGCGCACGATATCTCGCATCGCCACGAGATCTTTCGGTGTTGCCTCATCGTGATGAATTGCGCGATCACCCATGACATAGGCGCGCACCGCAGAGTGGGGGATTTGTGCGCCCACATCAAGTGCGAATGATCTGCGCTCAAGCGCATCGAGATATTCAGGGAAGGTCTCCCAGTCCCATTGCAAGCCTTCATGTAACACGCTGCCGGGAATGTCCTCTACGCCTTCCATGACTTTAATGAGCCAGTCACGTTGGTCTGTGTGCACTGGAGCAAAGCCCATGCCGCAGTTACCCATGATTGCTGTGGTCACGCCGTGCCAGGTCGAGGGACTGAGGTAGGGATCCCACGTCGCTTGACCGTCATAGTGCGTGTGCACATCGATCCAGCCGGGAGCCACGATACAGCCGTCTGCGTGAATCTCTCGCTTTGCCGCACCAGCGCGTCCACCGACCTGTGTGATGACGCCATCTTTAATTGCAAGATCGCCGGTGTATGCGTTTGCGCCGCTGCCGTCAACCAGTGTTGCGCCGCGAATGACTAAGTCTTCCATAATCTTTCCAATTTGTATTCAGAAACGGGCTGTGAAGCGTCAGTTCAGCGCTTAGTCGAGCGATAAGCCGATATGTTTAATCACAGCCCCCCAACGCTCGTAATCTTTGCGCACAATGTCGGCATACTCTTTCGGTCCGGCTCCGCTGACATCGTTGCCTTGGGCTTCGATGGTTTTTAGTACTTCTGGCGAATTCAATGCATTGCGAAATACAGTG
>CAMCWG010000084.1 GCA_945882005.1 Bordetella parapertussis | reverse complement strand
TATGTTTGGAGTTTTGACTCCGGCAAACCAGGCCCACACGTCATGGTTCAAGCGCTCACGCACGGCAACGAGATTTGTGGTGCGATCGTGGTTGATTGGTTCATGCGGCAAAACGTTCGCCCCAATGCGGGACGACTCACGATTGCTTTCGCCAACATGCTGGCCTACGCTAACTGGGATCCACTGAACCCCAGCAAAAGTCGTTTTGTAGACGAGGATTACAACCGCGTCTGGGGTGATGACGTCCTGCTGGGCAGTCGTGATTCGGCTGAATTACGACGCGCGCGTGCGTTGCGCCCATTCGTGGATGCCTGTGATTACCTGCTGGATATCCACTCGATGTCAGAGCCGTGCGCCCCCATTATGGTGTGTGGGGCAACCGGACAAGGCGGCGAGAAAAGCGCTGCGCTATCCAAGCTAATTGGACTGCCAGAAAACCTGCTCATCGACACAGGGCACCCTGCAGGTCTGCGCATGATTGAACGCGGCGGCTTTGGCAAACCTAATGACCCGCGCACAGGTCTACTGATTGAGTGCGGCCAACATTGGGAGAAGTCATCGGTTGATGTTGCCAATGACTCTCTCTTACTATTTCTCAAACACTTCGGTGTGATCGATGCGGCTTTCGCGCAAGCCCACTTGCGGCAACCACTGCCGGCCAGACAGCGCATCATCCGTGTGACAGAGGCCGTTGTCGCTAAATCAACGGCTTTCAGCTTTAACAAGCCCTATACAGGCTTGGAAGTGATCGCAAAGAAAGGGGATTTGATTGCCACGGATGGGGACCAACGTATTGTTGCGCCCTATGACGATACAGTTCTCGTGATGCCATCAACGTCCAACGTACGTGTGGGAGCGACCACCGTACGTTTTGGACGTTTCGAAGACTAAGGCACTGCGTCTTATTGCTGGATCGTGATCTTACGATCACGAATGATTTTGCCCCAGGTCTCGGACTCCTTGGCAATGTACTTTGCCAACTCCTCGCGTGTGCCTGCGGTGAGGGTTAAGCCTTTATCACGTAGCTCTTTTGCTGTGACGGGGTCTGTGATCACTTTAATCAATTCCTGATTCCAACGCTCAAGGATGGCGGGCGGTGTCTTGGCCGATGCAACGAAGGCATACCAGTTGTCGGCGTCAAAGCCTGGATACCCTGATTCAGCGATGGTTGGAATCTCAGGAAAAATATCAACGCGCTTGCTGCTTGTCTGCGCCAAGGCGACAAGTTTGCCCGAACGGATGTGAGGTGCAGCAGACGGCAAGGCCGCGTAATAAACCGTTACACGATTACCCATCACGTCAACGGTTGCAGCACCACCACCCTTGTACGGTACGTGAACGATATCAACCCCAGCGCGCTGGTTAAACAACTCACCCTGAAGGTGCGAGGCCGAACCAGAACCCGTCGAAGCAAAGGTCAACTTACCCGGCTCCTTCTTTGCGAGATCCACTAGGTCTTTCAGCGTTTTAATACCTGACTCTGGTGAGACCAACAGCACGTTCGGAAAGCTTCCACCCATAGCGAGCGGAGCGATATCCTTAACGGGGTCGTAAGGGATTTTCATAAGGTGCGAGGCAATCGATAGTGGTCCGATCGAACCAAGGAGGATCACCGAGCCATCGGCTGGACCTGTCACCACGGTGTTGGTCGCGATGTTGCCACCTGCACCCGGCTTGTTGTCTACAACAACTTTCACACCCATGTTTTCTGAGAGTTTTTTTCCGATGATACGTGCCGCAATATCATTTGCCCCCCCAGGAGGAAACCCAACGTAAAGCGTGACACCTTTGGCAGGAGGAAACTCCTGTGCTCCAACCTGGCCACCCATCAAACCTAAGCTCGCTGCAGTCATAACGAGTGCAGTCACAATATATCTTTTCATTTTCATTCCTGTCTCAATTTATCCCAGTTGATGCATTGGCATCTTAGCGCCAATATGTTGCTTTTTCCTAGCGTCCGCCAAATCGCACTGACGCTGCCGCTCTCGCGCCGTTCGTTTTTGCTCGGGCGTCGTTCGGTCAAAACACCGTGGGCAACTAACACCCAACTCATATTTATCCGACTCAAAGGTTCCTTTAGGAAAGGGCTGTCGGCAGCAGCGACACAAGCGGCTCTCGCCTCTTTGCAAACCATGTGTCACGGCAACCCGTTCATCGAAAACAAAACACTCGCCACGCCAGAGACTTTTCTCCGGCGGAATAACCTCAAGGTATTTTAGTATTCCACCCTCAAGGTGATAAACCTCTCCGTACCCTTTTGCGCGCAGCATTGCTGTAGATTTCTCGCACCGTATGCCACCGGTACAAAACATCGCAACCTTTGGGCGCTTGCCATCAAGCGCTTGCAACACGCCCGCGTCATCCACCCAGTCTGGCAACTGAGAAAATGTTTGGATCGCAGGGTCAATGGCACGCTCGAAGGTGCCAAGCTCAACCTCGTAATCGTTACGGGTATCGATCACGACCACATTGGGGTCGCTGATTAGCGCGTTCCAGTCCTCTGGCTTCACGTAGGTTCCTGCCATCGTGACGGGACTCACCTCAGGGACGCCCGAAGTCACGATTTCCTTTTTTAAGCGAACGCGCATGCGCCGAAACGGAGGCAACTCGGACCACGACTCTTTGTGCTGCAGATCAGAGAACTTTGGGTCTGCACGCAAATGCGCGAGTACGGCACGTATTGCATCTTCCGGGCCAGCGATGGTGCTGTTGATTCCCTCTTTAGCCAGCAAAATGAGCCCCTTCACGCCATGCTGTTCACAGAACGCCAAGAGCGGCTCTTTTCGAGCGCCAACATCTGGTAACTCGACAAACTTATAAAAAGCGACAGTCAGAAATTTGTGTGCATTCATAGGCGCATTTTAAGCCTGACTACGCTAAGAGTGCGTTAACATTTGCGCACAGAAATTAAAATACGGAGACATACATGCATTTCATGAAAAAATGGGTCGGCATCGCTGCACTGATTTGCTCAAGCAGCGCAATGGCACAAAACTATCCGAACAAGCCCATTACCCTGGTGATCCCTTTTGCGGCTGGTAGTGGCACCGACTTCGTGGCCCGCACCGTTGCACAAAAACTTTCTGAGCGCCTCAAGCAGACTGTGGTTGTCGATAACAAAGCAGGTGCAAGCGCCCAAATCGCAGCCC
This sequence comes from Bordetella parapertussis, assembly GCA_945882005.1. GTDB lineage: Bacteria > Pseudomonadota > Gammaproteobacteria > Burkholderiales > Burkholderiaceae_B > Zwartia > Zwartia parapertussis_C. The sequence continues at coordinate 7,027 of CAMCWG010000084.1, read as the reverse complement.
AATTTGTCGCCAAAGCAGCCCCTGATGGCTACACATTGTTCATGACAACAAATACGTCGCATTCCGCCAACCCCTGGATGTTTAAGACGCTGAACTACGATCCAATTAAGGACTTCACACCCATCGTGCGTGTGGGTGAACTTCCTTTCGCGCTTGCGATCAATCCAAAGATCCCCGCTAAAACCTTGCAGGAGTTTATTGACTACGCAAAGAAGACACCGGGCAAACTTGCTTACGCCACCCCTAACAGCACATCGTTGGTGGCAATGGAAACAATCAAGAAGATCGCTGGGTTGGATATTGTGGGCGTCCCGTACAAGGCCAGCCCTCAGGCTATGACTGACCTCATCTCTGGAGAAGTACAGGTCTATGTCGTCGATCTAGGTTCAGGTATGGCATCACTTAAGTCTGACCGCGTCCGTTTATTGGCAGTGACGACCGCTAAAGGCTCACAAAGCTTTCCAGGAACCCCCCCTATCGCTAGTGTTGTGAAGGGCTTTGACCTCGTCTCTTGGAATGGAATTTTTGGTCCCGCAAACTTGCCGCGTCCCATCGTTGACAAAATCAATGCTGAGATGCAAGCCGTGTTTGCAGACAAAGAGTTTCAGGCAAAAATTGCCGCATCAGGCTTCGAACTTGATCCGACAAAGACTCCCGAGGAGTTCGCAAAGTATGTGGACTTCCAACTCAAGCACTGGGGCGAGATGCTTCGCAATGCTGGCGTGAAACCACAATAACGCATGAGCACAGGCATGACTTCAAAATATCTCATTCGCGAAAACTCGGTTCCAGCCTACTCGCCTGCCAATCACCATGAAACGAGTAACCGCCGCTTGATTGGTGCGGATAACGTTGGCGCCCAGAATCTCGAAATGATCCTTGGGACCATTGCCCGTGGAGGCGGTGCTCTGCCCCATGCACACCCAGGGCTTGAGCAAGTTTGTTATCTGCTAGCGGGTACAGCGCGCGTGGAAGTCAATGGTGAAGCCTTTGACATGGTCGCCGGTGACACCTGCTTTTTTCCTGCTGATGCCATGCATGTTTTTTCAGTGACAAGCGATACGCCCGCACGAGTGCTTGTGATTTACGGACCACCTTATGGCGAACATCCCGATCGCGTAAGGCGCTAACCGTACAACTCAAGTCCCCTTTCACTAACAATCCACCGAACTCGGGAGCATATATGTATTCTCTGCTTACAAGCCCGCTAACTCGCAAAATATTCAAGGCGGTTAGCTGTGCGCTTTTGCTCACCAGTGCAACGAGTTTTGCCCAGAGTAACTCTATTAAACTCATGGTGGGCTTCCCTCCTGGGGGAGGCACCGACGTGATCGCGCGCGTGCTCGGCGAGCAACTAGGCCAAGTGCTGAGCACACCTGTTGTAGTCGACAATCGCGCAGGAGCAGGTGGCCAGATTGCCGCACAGGCGCTAAAAGCGGCGCCAGCGGATGGCACTGTATTATTTTTGTCGCACGATCACACGATCTCAATTTTGCCCTTAGTTGCTAGGGTACTAGGGTTTAAACCCGAGACTGATTTTGTGCCAGTGGCGGGTTTCGCAACCTTTGCCAATGGTATTGCATTATCGGGAGCACTACCCGACCTCTCGCTGGAACAGTTCATTAAGTCTGTTCGTGAACAACGCCAAGGTAAGGCATCCATTGGGGTCCCGGCGCCGAATTCTGTTCCAGAGTTTCTGGTCAAAGTATTAGCCGCGCAGTACAAGGTCGACCTGGTCTCAGTACCCTATCGCGGCAGCGCCCCCATGTTGGCAGATATGATCGGCAATCAAATTCCTGCAGGGGTCGCTTCCGTTCCTGACTTCATCGAATTTCAAAAAGCCGGGAAGGTCCGCATGGTCGCCGTGATGGGTGCCAACCGTCAGGCGGTTATCCCCGACACCCCCACCTTTGCAGAGCTTGGCATAAAGGGTTTTGAAGACCTGCCCTATTACGGCATATTCGCGCCCAAAGGAACACCGCCCGCCACAATCGAGCGGCTCGGAAACGCACTTGCAAAGGTCCTTGACATGCCTCAGGTCAAACAACGCCTGGTTGCCATGGGGCTAACGGTTGAATACATGTCCAGCCAAACGCTCGCGCAACGTGAGAGTGCCTATACCAAAAACTGGGCACGTATTATTGAGGCGAGTGGGTTCAAAGCGCAGTGATGTTGCAATGGAGTTATTTCGCAATAGCGCAATGACCGCCAACAGACGCTTTACCTGAGCCCGCCGCAATCAGCGGCGGCTCATTACGTAAATCGATTGGCGCTGACACGAACGTGTCCCACACAAGAAATAGCACCAAGACGCTCCAAAAAGCGAGACTCAGTTTCGTGTTGGTAGCTTTCGTCATATTGCGCACCTAAAGTTAAAACTGGTAATGGCGGCGAACTTTGATGCCGATCATTGTGCCCATTAGCGCAAGAGGCACCCAAATCCAGCCGTGCACACTGCCGGTAGAGATGCCACTGAGCATCGCCCCAATGTTGCAGCCGAACGCCAGCCTGGAGCTATAGCCCATTAAAAAACCCGCTACTAAGCCAACCACCCACTGTTGTGTCGTCAAGGGCTGTGCCGCCGTCGTCGCCTTAGCCGAGATCCATAGCGCGCCACCCAAGATGCCGATGTTTGTAATGGAAGTGATGTCCATCAGCACAGACTCGGTCAAACGCTGGGCGTTGCCGGCCTGACTCCAAAACGCATTGGCTGTCGAGTCAAACAAACCAGCAGCATTCACAAGCTTTGCGGCCCACAAACCAAACCCATAGACAACCCCCCAGGGCTGGCCAGCAATCACGAGGTTCAGTGCCGCCAGAACCGCTAAGGCGACGGCGCCCACGAGCCACTTACGATCCCACCAAGTGCGTCCGGGTCCGACCCAAGCGCGCACCAGCAAGCCTGCGACAACCAAACCCGCCAGCGTGATGAGCAAGGCCTGAGTACCACCAAAGACGCTCACCAGACCAATCGGCTCGAGTTGCCCGAGCTTTAACCAGTCACCGACATGCACGGATCCCAGGAAACTGCCAAACGCAAAGAGCGGGAGAATGCCCATATTGAGCGGGATTCCCAAGCCTGCCTTGTACAAGGTGCCTGAGCCACACCCATCCGCAATTTGCATGGTTAACCCAAACACAAAAGCGCCAACCAATAGGCTGACGCTCGGCGGCCCCAAGGCTGCGGTGAGCTCAGAGTACTGAGAAAGAAGCGGTAAGCACAAGACAGAGGCAAGCGCCAACAAAACAAGTTGGCCAGTCACTCCGCGCGGATCACGCTGCTCAAGGAGCTGTCTCCATCCCGTCGTAAAACCAAAACGGGCGCCCGCTAAGGCGGCGCCCATTCCAATCCCGACCAAGAACAAAACCGCCTGCCGAATTGAGACACTCAGTGCCAGGTAAACAAAAAAAGCAAGAAGCGCAAAACTCAGTGGCAGACGTTTCATACAGAATTACTTTGAGGTGTATAGCTGAAAATCAATTAACAACTGTTTAACACGATTAGGCACATTGTCCATCGGCAAAGGGGTGTCGGAGCGGGTCCAGTCCACCATCGAACCGGCATACAACTTAACGTTCTTTTGCCCAACGAGTTCGGACATCACAAACCAGTTTGTCGCAGCCCAATGCCCAGTGTTGCAGAACGAGATCGTCTCGGTATCGTCTTTCAAAGGGGTTGCAGCCGCCAGCTTCTTGGCTTCACTCGCTGACACAACCAGTGAGCTCTTTGGCTCGAACCAGGTGGAGTGCTCAACGTTTACGGCACCCTTGAGTGTTCCGGGTGTCTTTGCAACTTGGTGACGGGTCGAACCATCATAAAAAGCTGCTGGCCGCGCATCAACCAATAAGGTCTTGCCGGTCTTGGTACTGTTGATCACGTCCTCGCGGGTTGCAATCATACTTTGATCGATCTTAGGTGCGAACGTGCTTGGCTGCACAGTCACGGGTTGATTGTTGAGCGCCAACCCGGCGGCCTGCCAGGCTTTGAGCCCACCGTTCAAGACCGATAGGTTTTTGACACCCAGCACTTTAAGTGTCCAATACACCCGCGCAGCCGCACCAAAGTCAGTGTCGTTTGCGCCGCTGGAGACCACGATCACATAGGTATCGGGCGTAACCCCCAAGCGTTGCACATTCGCAGCAAGTTTCTCAATGCTGGGTAACTCGCCTGGGTTGGCTTCAGGACCTCTCCATGAGCCGTAAGGCGCATTTAAAGCGCCTGGAATGTGATTCGTTGCATACGATTTTGGATCACGAATGTCGAGGACACGCGTATTCGAATCTGCTTGCGCTGCCTGCACGGCTTGAGCAGTGAGCAAAGGCTCTGCGGCCCAGGCAGAAAAAGAGGCAAATAATGCCAGGACGGCTAATGCGAATTTATTCATTTTTTGGCTGCTGCGTGAGGGAAATTAAAAAACAGTGTGTCGATTGTGCACACAAAACAACCTGTACAAAAGGATATTTTTATCATCTTCTTATAACCAAAAGAAATATAGGTGCACGCGAGTCAAAAAAGTCTGTTTTTTTATACATTCTCGCTTGCTCACCCTACTATCATCTTGGTTTACCTCAACGCTTTGAGAGATCGCTATGAAGATCGCATTTATTGGCCTAGGACGAATGGGTTGGCATATCGCGGCGCACCTGCAGCGTGCCGGCCACGCTCTGTCCGTCTATGACACTTCACCCACCTTGCCTGCAGACTGGGTCAAGGCCTTTGGGGGCCGCGCAACGTCATCGGTTGCCGAAGCCGTCACCCATGCAGAACTGGTCATGACCTCCTTACCCGCCGACGCAGCACTCTCCGCCGTCTGGGAGTTGGCCCAACCTAACTTGGCACCTGGCGCCATCTGGGTGGACCATTCAACTACCTCCGCTGAAATCGCCAGGCGCTTAGCCCAAATCGCCGCCTCAACTGGACGCCACTTTATCGATGCCCCCGTCTCAGGTGGCACGGTCGGTGCAGAAAAAGGCACACTAGCCATCATGGCTGGCGCAGACCCGGTTGCTTGGAAGGTCGTCGAACCTGTCATGGCCGCCTACGCCCAGCGTTGCTCTCTGATCGGCGAGCCCGGTGCGGGGCAGCTCACAAAAATGTCTAACCAGATCTGTGTTGCCGGTATTGGCCAAGCGCTCGCAGAAGGCCTGGCCTTTGCCGAGCACAACGGACTCGATCCGCGCAAGGTGCTGGACGTCATGCTCAAAGGCTCCTCCACTTCGTGGATGATGGAAAACCGTGCTGAGACCATGATTGACGGAAAGTTTGATTTTGGTTTTTCAACGACCTTAATGCGTAAAGACTTAGGCTTGGTCATGGACGAAGCACGCCGTGCGGATGTGTCGCTCCCTGTCACTGGGCTGGTCGCTCAGCTTCTGTCGGACGTGTCTGCCATGGGTCTCGCGAACGCAGATTGGTGCAGCCTGATGCAAAGACAACGCCGCGTGCAATCCGGCAAATGAGTCAGCGTGATGCCCGCCTACAGGCAATGCTGAGCAGACCAATCTTTTTGACGCTGCTTGGGCTTGCCTGGCCCAATCTGTTAATGATGGTGGCCCAATCAAGTACCGTCTTGCTAGAGACCTGGTTCATCTCACACCTAGGTGTTGACGCCTTAGCGGGTGCGGCGCTAGTCATGCCCATCCTGATGCTGATGCAAAGCATGTCACAAGGTGCGATGGGCGGAGGGATCTCTGCCGCGGTGGCTCGCGCACTTGGCGCAGGCGACCAAGCACTTGCCAATCGATTGGTGCTTCATGCCGTTGTCTTAACCGCTGGGCTTGGTGTGCTCTGTTCAGCCACACTGTGGATCTTTCGCGAACCCGTGTTCACGTTAATGGGTGCAAGTGGCGCTGCCTTAGAGGCAGCAATGACCTATTCAGGAATTGCCTACTGCGCGTTAACGTTGATGTGGATCATGAACGCCTTAGCCAGTGCAATTCGTGGAACGGGCAACATGATGATCCCAGGTGCTGTGATCTGTGGCGGTGCGATTGCGCTAGTACCTGTTTCGGCCTGTCTCATCTTTGGCTGGGGCCCAATGCCAGCACTAGGCATTGCAGGCGCGGGCTGGGCGCTGATGATTTATTTCGGTGTTGGCTGCACGATTCTTCTTTGGTATTGCGTAAGTGGTAGGAGTCTCGCTCGGCTCGAACTCGGCAGCATATCTTGGGCCCCCATGCGTAACATCCTCGGTGTGGGTGGCTTTGCAATGATCAACCCGTTGCTCACCAATGGTTTGATTGCTTCAACGACCGCACTGATTGGTGCGTATGCCGGAACAATCGCCTTGGCGGGCTACGGTACAGCGGCAAGACTTGAATACCTAATTTTCCCCGTTGCCTTCGGCATCGGTGCACCACTTGTTGCAATGGTGGCCTCTAATCTCGGTGCAGGCCAACCAGAGCGCGCGCTACGCACCGCCCTCACGGGTGGAGCCATGGCCTTTGTCGTGGCAGAAATCATTGGTCTGAGCGCTGCACTTTGGCCCTACGCCTGGATGACGCTCTTTGGTACCGAACCAGCGATGATCGAGACAGGCGTGATCTATCTACAAATCGTAGGCCCAGTTTTTGGATTTTTTGGTCTGGGCTTCACGCTTTATTTTGCCTCACAAGGGGCACGCAAACTCGTCTGGCCCTTGACAGCAGGCGGAGTCCGTATCGCGATCGCAGTGTTAGGCGGCTGGTGGGTGCTCCACTTGGATGGGTCACTGACCTGGTTCTATGCAGTCTCTGCGATCGCGATGTTTCTCTATGGTGCCATCATCCTTTACGCAGTTGCGACGGGAACATGGTTTAAAAAGTAGCATCAAACCTTAGCGAGCTGGGTGATGCGATAGCCAGTGTTGCGCGATGACGGTGCGGGTAGTCGTCCAGATACGCGCATCACTGCGGACAAAGTTAAGAATGTCATGCAACGCCTGCACCCGACCAGGCCTGCCGATTATGCGCAGATGTAGCCCAACGGTCAGCATCGACTGAGACTGCCACTTGTCGCCCTCGTACAGTAGGCGCTTAAGCGTCTCGA
>CAMCWG010000083.1 GCA_945882005.1 Bordetella parapertussis | reverse complement strand
TCGGCGGGCACGCAGCGCTTTGGGGGCGCCCAGCCATTTTCCGACCGCCACGGGAGCGTTTGGGGCTGGTCGTCTACAAGCCAGGAAACCATGACGGGCGAGGATGGCTGGGGGGTGGCGCCAAGGGGCATGGACAGGCTCTTTAGGTGAGAAAAAATGGCTGAAATAAGGTTTTGACCCGAATTGGGGCAAATACGGGCGTGCTGCCGTAAAATAGTGGGCTAATTTGTGTGTAACCCCTACATTTTGCTCTAAAAAGGATTATTCATGGCACTCGTCTCTATGCGCCAGCTTTTGGACCATGCCGCCGAGCATGGCTACGGCATCCCCGCTTTCAACGTGAACAACCTCGAGCAGGTGCAGGCCATCATGGAGGCGGCTGCCCAAACAGACAGCCCTGTGATCATGCAAGCAAGCGCAGGCGCACGTAAATATGCAGGCGAAGGCTTTCTGAAATATTTGATTCAAGCCGCTGTGGAGTCCTACCCACATATTCCAGTGGTGATGCACCAGGATCACGGTCAATCGCCAAAGATTTGCCAGGGCGCCATCGATCTTGGGTTCTCGAGCGTCATGATGGACGGCTCACTCAAAGAAGACGGTAAGACCATTGCCGATTACGACTACAACGTCGCGGTCACCAAGCAAGTGGTCGATATGGCGCACAAGTTGGGCGTCACGGTTGAGGGCGAGCTCGGCTGTTTGGGTTCGCTCGAAACAATGCAAGGTGACAAAGAAGACGGTCACGGTGCAGATGGCAAGCTGACGATGGATCAGTTGTTGACCGACCCCGAGCAGGCTGCTGACTTTGTGCGTAAAACGCAACTCGATGCGCTGGCAATCGCAATTGGTACGAGCCACGGCGCTTACAAATTTACGCGCAAGCCAACCGGCGATATTTTGTCGATCTCGCGTATTAAAGAAATCAACAAGCGTTTGCCCAACACCCATCTGGTGATGCACGGCAGCTCGAGCGTTCCACAAGAACTGTTGGCAGAAATTCGCCAGTTCGGTGGTGACATGAAAGAAACCTATGGTGTTCCAGTTGAAGAAATTCAAGAGGCCATCAAGTTTGGTGTGCGCAAGATCAACATCGATACAGACATTCGTTTAGCGATGACAGGCGCGATTCGCCGCTTCTTCGCAGAAAATCCTGGCAAGTTCGATCCACGTGAGTACTTGAAACCAGCACGTGAAGCGGCGAAGGGCATTTGTGTTCAGCGCTATCAGCAGTTCGGTACTGCAGGTCAGGCTAGCAAGATCAAAGTGGTCCCGCTCAAAGATGTGGCTGTTCAGTACTCTGCTGGTAAGCTTTCGCAGGTCGTGCAATAGTGTCTGCAGCGCTTTATCAGTCCAGCATCAAATCCTTACCTCTGCTCGCGCGAGGTAAGGTTCGAGACATGTACGCGGTTGGTGACGATAAGTTGCTGATCGTTGCGTCTGACCGGATCTCTGCCTTTGATGTGATTCTGGATGATCCCATCCCGGGCAAAGGGCAGGTTCTAAAAGAGTTGACCGATTTTTGGTTAGAAAAATTAGCGCATATTCTGCCAAATCACTCGACGGGCGTAAGACCCGAAGATGTCGTGACTGCCGAGGAGCGTGAGCAGGTGGTTGGTCGTGCCGTAGTCGTCAAGCGACTCAAGCCGATCTTGGTTGAAGCTGTTGCACGTGGCTACTTGATCGGTTCTGGTTGGAAGGACTACCAACAGACGGGCTCTGTTTGTGGAATTGCCTTACCAGCTGGTTTGAAGCAAGCCGGTAAATTACCCCAGCCGATTTTTACGCCCGCTGCGAAGGCCGAGTTTGGATTGCACGATGAGAACGTGGATTTTGATCACGTGATCAAAGAAGTCGGACGTGAAATGGCTGAACGCATTCGTGACGTCACTCTGCGGCTGTATTCAGAGGCTGCAACATATGCCGCAACGAAAGGCATCATGATCGCAGACACCAAATTTGAGTTTGGTTTGGATGCGCAAGGCACCTTGCATTTGATGGATGAGGTCCTAACCCCTGATTCCTCCCGCTTTTGGCCAGCAGACGGCTACAAAGAGGGGATAAGTCCACCGTCTTTCGATAAGCAGTTTGTGCGTGATTGGCTCGAAACGCAGGACTGGGGTAAGACTCCGCCTGCACCAAGACTTCCCGCGGATGTGATCGCTAAAACAGCGGCCAAGTATCGTGAAGCATTGGATCGACTGACAGCGTAGTCTTTACCTTGCGCAGCGCGCATTGGGTTCGCGTGCGTAAATGATTATCTTTCTGACTTGCGAGAGTTTGTAATGAACGCACCTGCTAGCGCTGCCGCACCGGTTGTCGGTGTCATCATGGGTTCCTCCAGTGACTGGGAGGTGATGCAGCATGCAGTCACAATGCTCAACGATTTCGGTGTGCCGTGTGAGACGCGCGTCGTCTCTGCGCACCGTATGCCCTTGGACATGGCGGAATACGGCGCAGCCGCAGCGGGTCGCGGTTTGCGTGCTGTGATTGCTGGAGCTGGAGGCGCGGCGCATTTGCCTGGCATGATGGCGGCTCTCACCGAAGTCCCCGTGTTTGGTGTGCCGGTGCCTTCGCGCTATTTGCGGGGTGAAGATTCCTTGTTGTCGATTGTGCAAATGCCTAAAGGCGTCCCTGTTGCGACGTTTGCGATTGGCGAGGCGGGCGCGGCAAACGCAGCGTTGCACGTGATTGCAAATTTGGCTACGACTGACGCAGCCTTACTTGAAAAACTCAAAGCCTTTCGTGCTCGTCAGACTGAGGCCGCGCGTGCGATGAAGGTGCCTTTGTGATTGCACCGGGTGAGTGGTTGGGTTTGATGGGTGGCGGCCAGTTGGGCCGTATGTTCTGTCACGCGGCGCAATCGTTAGGGTATCGCGTCGCTGTGCTGGATCCAGCCAGTGAAGGTCCTGCCGCCTCGGTCGCCGATCTACACATACAGGCCGAGTACGATGATGAGGTAGCGCTGCTCAAGTTAGCGCAACGTTGCCGCGCTATCACCACTGAATTTGAAAACGTACCCGCACAAAGTTTGCAGGCGCTCGCTGCGCATAGCCGTGTTACGCCCGGCGCGCACGCCGTCGAGATCGTGCAAGACCGCATCGCAGAGAAAGCGTTCATCGCTTCTCAAGGTGTCGCTGTTGCGCCATACGCCGCAATTCGCAGTGCGGCAGAGCTACGCTCAGCGCCTGCGAGCCTGTTTCCTGGGATTCTCAAGGTTGCGCGTCTCGGGTATGACGGTAAGGGTCAGGCTAGAGTTCGTAACGCAGATGAGGCGCTCACAGCCTTTGCAGAGTTCGGCAGCGTGCCTTGCGTACTTGAGGCGATGCTTGATCTGAAAGAAGAGTTGTCCGTTGTGCTTGCTCGTGGACTCGATGGCTCTTGTGAGGTTTTTCCGGTTGCGCGTAATGTGCATGAGCAGGGTATTCTTGCGGTCACCACACTGGATCTGCAACCTGTGCCGATGACTGAGCGCGCAACGCAAGCGGCGCTTGCTATTGCACGTGGCCTGAATTATCAGGGCGTGATGTGTGTGGAATTCTTTGTTGTAGGTGATGACGAACTGCTCGTCAATGAGATCGCTCCACGCCCTCACAACAGCGGTCATTTCAGTATGAATGCGTGCGTGACGAGCCAATTTGAGCAGCAAGCACGCGTCATGGCCGGTTTGCCTTTAGGTAGCACGCGGTTGCTTGCTCCCGTTGTGATGTTGAATATCTTGGGTGATGTCTGGTATCCCGGTGACGATGATATGCAGGCGGAACCAAACTGGGCGGGTGTGTTAGCCGTACAAGGTACTTCGCTGCATTTGTATGGCAAGCGTGAGGCAAGGCGTGCGCGTAAGATGGGGCACGTCAACTGCACTGGAAACACAATCGCGCAAGCTGTTGATGCGGCAAATAAGGTCGTTGATCTCTTGCGATTGCCCGTCGCTGCGACCACTTGATTCAGAGCGCTCAGGTGTTTGCGTCTGATTCGGAAATCGACCGAGCGGTGAAGGTGCTGGCGGACGGCGGTTTGGTGGCGTTCCCAACTGAAACAGTCTATGGTTTGGGTGCGGATGCCGAGAGCGTAAGTGCAGTGAACGGTATCTACCTTGCAAAAGGCCGGCCCCAGAATCATCCCGTCATTGTGCATGTCGCACCCGAAGCCGATCTAACGTATTGGGCTGAAGCAGTTCCACCTGAGGCGCAGTTATTGATCGATGCGTTTTGGCCGGGTCCCCTTACTCTGATACTGAAGCGTGCAGCGCATATCCCAGAAGTCGTGAGCGGCGGACAAGATAGCGTCGGTTTGCGCTGTCCATCGCATCCGGTTGCGCAGCGTTTGATTCGTGCCTTCGCTGCGACCAAGGGGTCTGGGCAGGCAGGGATTGCCGGCCCCTCAGCGAATAAATTTGGCCGAGTGTCGCCAACCCTTGTTACACATGTACGGGATGAATTTCCTGAACTGGTTGCGCAGGGATTACCAGTTTTAGAGGGTGGTGCAAGTACCGTCGGAATTGAGTCGACCATTATCGATCTATCCCGCTTGGCCTCAGGTGTTGGGCCTGTCTTGCTCCGCCCCGGCCATATTAGTGCTGAGCAAATTGCTGAAGTGTTGGCCCAACCCGTACTCGATGCTGATGCACAAGCGCCGCGCGTGTCTGGTGCACTCAAATCTCATTACGCACCGCGCACACCTCTCACCTTACTGCCTGCAACGACTCTGCTTGAGTGCGTGCGCGAGCTTGTCATCCCTGAGCATAAAAAAGTAGTGTGTGTCGCGACAACGGTGCGACCAGACGCCCATGTCCGTCGTGCTGATGTCGACTGGGTCACTATGCCGAGTGATCCACAGGCGTATAGCCAAGCGCTGTACGCAACCCTGCGATCGCTCGACCAGGCAGGCTATCAGCGGATTTACTGGGAAACTGTACCCGATGGCCCCCAGTGGTTGGGTGCAGCTGACCGACTTGGACGCGCTGCCGCCTAAGCAAAACCCCATAAGATAACTTCTGATCACCTCTGGAATATGTAGGTGAATTTGAAATTTTAAATTATGCTAGGTGTCGCAAATCTCACAGAGACAAACGATCTGGTGTTATCCAGAGCGTCAACAACATTCAAAGAGAGCGACTATGCAGAAATTTATATATGGAGTGTTAGGACTGGTTAGCCTGCTATTCGTGCCAGGTTACGCGCAGGCGCAGTCCTATCCAGACAAACCAATTAAATTGATTGTCCCCTGGCCTCCTGGAGGGGGTGCGGATGTCGTCTCACGCCTATTATCCAAAGCTGTCGGCGACGATCTTGGCACGCAGGTGATTATTGATAATCGCGGCGGTGCAGCTGGCAACATTGGTGCCACGGCAGCAGCGCGTTCGACACCCGACGGCTACACGATAGTTTTTGCATATTCCGGGACACATTCGATTAATCGACATTTGTATAAGTCGATGCCTTTCGAAGAAAGTGACTTCGCACCTGTCGTGTTTGTGGCGTCTGTTCCTCAATTGTTGACCGTTAGAGCCGATAGTCCTTACAAGTCTGTGGCAGATGTAATTGCCGCTGCGAAAGCCAACCCAGGAAAGCTTACCTACGGTTCAAGCGGTAACGGTGCGATTAATCATTTGGCGGGACAAATGTTCGCTGACATGGCGGGTGTCAAGTTGCAACATGTGCCGTACAAAGGGGGCGCACCTGCGACTAATGCGATTCTGTCGGGCGAAATCGATCTGATTTTCGGTGAACCTGCTCCATTGTTACCACATGTGAAAGGTGGGAAGTTGCGTGCGCTTGCGGTGACAAGCGCAAAGCGTTCTCCCGGTGTACCCGATCTCCCCACCATTGCAGAAGTTGCTGTGCCTAACTACGCGGTGACGTCATGGAACGGCTTTCTTGCTCCAGCGGGGACCCCAGACGCAGCAATCAAACGATTAAACGCTTCGTTTAATAAGGTTTTAGCGGATCCGGCAATGCGCGAGCGTTTGATCCAGATGGGGTACGAGCCTGTGGGCGGCGCACCTGAGTTGTTCTCGGCGCATATCGCTGCAGAAACAAAAAAATGGGGCCCTGTGATTAAGGCCTCCGGCCTCGAGATGAATTAGATGATTTTCATGAGCCAAAGCGGGATCACGGATCCCGCTGGTGAGGCTGCCTGGCGCGAATGGTATATCGAGCATTTGCGAATAATGTGCACTGTGGACGGGATCGATTCTGCCCAGCGCTTTCGCACGCGATCGCCGGGCTGGCCACCGTCTCTCGCTATGTATAGCATTCGCGCGCCTGAGGTATTTGTTGATCCGTACTATCAAAAAATTCGAGGGATGGGGCCTTGGCTAGAGTTAATCGATAGGCGCTACTACAAAAGAAATTTGTTTGAGGGTGAGGCTGGCGGTCAAGCAGTCGTTGCGCCACGCTTAGCGCAGGACGAGGTCTTGCTCGTGACGGATCAGCCTTCGGCTGCGCTCGCGGACTTTGCGCTTTCATTTACGTGGCTTAAAACGGTTGGGTTAGATCTGAGTACGCCGTACCGAGGGATCTGCGTGATATCGCAGGCACAGCTACGCGCTCTGCCCCAGCGTACTGATATCGCGATTTACACACCAGACTGAACGGACATGGATTCTTCAAGATTCACCTTGATCGCAGGTGCAACCGGTCAAATCGGCAGCAGCGTAGGCACGCATTTGTTTGAACAGCAGGGCTGGAATCCCCTTGGGCTTGCGCGCACACCCAGACAGGATGCGCCATATCCGATGTTGGCGTTTGATCTGACAGACGCAAAAGGCTGTGCTGTTAAGCTCGCCGCACTCCCAAACGTGACACATGTTCTATACGCAGCACGATACGATCACTTCGGCGGAGAGCTTGAATCACGCGAAACGAATGTCCGCATGCTAGAGAACCTGTTAGAGGCGTTGGATCCGGTTTCTGCAAACCTACAGCACATTCATCTGGTCCACGGTACAAAATACTATGGACACACAGTTCAAGAGCGCCGTACTCCTTATAAAGAAGACGACGCATGCGGGAACTTCAATAGTTTCTATTACGAGCAGCAATGCATGCTTGAGCAACGTCAACGTGGCAAAGCGTGGTCATGGTCGATATCCCGACCACATGCATTTTGTAACTACCGGATCGATGAGCCACGCAATATGATTTTGATCATAGGGCTCTATGCATCGATTTTGCGTGAACTAGGATTGCCGCTTGTTTATCCAGGCACAGAGCGCAGTTACAGAGCTAAAACACAATTCTCTTGGTTGCCAACGCTCGCGCGGGCAGCGACTTGGATGATGACGGACGAGCGCTGTGCAAATCAGGCCTACAACATTGTGAATGGCGATCCCATGAGTTGGTCGCAACTCTGGCCAATCTTTGCAAGATATTTCGATATGGAGTGTGGTGCGCCACAAGATTCCTCCTTTGCGGAGTTTGCGCGTCAGCATGCACAAACATGGTGGAGTATCGCCAACAAATATGGTCTGCAACGTTCAGATCTGGAAACGCTGGCGCAGTGGCCTTACGGTGATTATGTGATGTCGTTGCAATGGGACGTTGTGTCTGACATGAGTAAAGCTGCCAGAGATGGCTTTACTGAACGCGTCAATACACCGACCATGTGGCTAGAGGGTTTTGATTTCTTTAAATCGCAGAAAATTATTCCTTGAAGGTAGAAATAAATTGGCAGCAATAATCGAGACAGACGTGTTGGTGGTGGGTGGCGGCGGAGCAGGCTTGGCCGCCGCATCTGAGGCCGCGCTGTCCGGACGCAAGGTCATTCTTTTAGAAAAGAATGCTGAGACAGGTGGCTCGACCTCATGGTCAGTCGGCTCCATCACTGCAACGGGCACACCTCATCAACGTAAAGCTGGCATTGTGGACAGCACCGATGCGCATTTTGAGGATATGGCCAAGCACGCTGGAGAGCTGGCACCTCGCGATAACTTGAAGCTACGCCGTATCCTGGTCGATCACACGTCAGAAATGATTGATTGGTTGATGAAGTTAGGCGTTGTTTTTGTCGGCCCTGAGGAAGAGCCACCGCATCGTGTCGCTCGGATGCATAACGTTGTCCCAAATTCCAAATCGTTTGCGTATCACTTGACGCGGCACTGTCAGCAACTTGGCGTAGATATTCGGCTGAATACGGCCTTAGATAGCTTGCTGCTTGAAGGTGATCGCGTGGTGGGTGCACAAGTTCGTATCTCAGACGGTGCGATGCATCAAATACGCGCGCGTTACGGTGTCGTTCTGGCGAGTGGTGATTACAGTGCGGCCGCTGATTTAAAGGCAAGTTTGGCCAATCCGGACGTCGCACTCGTCGATGCGATCAATACGACAGCAACCGGTGACGGACACCGCATTGCGCTGCAGATCGGAGCCAAAGTCGTCAATGGCGACATCGTACGGGGCCCCATCATGCGGTTTATCGCTCCGACGCGTCCTAACTTATTGCAAAAATTGCCACCGAAAAAGTGGATTGCACAATTGATCGCCGCCTCGGCTAACTATTTACCCAAATTTATTCTGCGTCCGTTTCTGATGAGTTTCTTAACAACGGCAGTGAGCCCCTCGACTGACTTGTATAAGCAGGGTGGCATTCTGATTAATAAACTGGGTCAGAGATTTACCGATGAATTGAGCAAGCCTAATCGCGATATGGCAAAGCAACCAGAGCGACTTGGATGGATCGTGTTTGATCAGGCGGTCGCCGAGAAGTTTTCGGCCTGGCCTTACTTTATTTCGACAGCGCCCGGCGTGGCCTACGCCTACCTTGCGGACTACCGACGCAATCGCCCCGATATATTTCACCAAGCGGACAGTATCGAGGCGCTCGCACGCAGCATGGGTGTAGATCCAACTGAATTGTCTGTGACTGTAAAAAAATATAACGAAAGCGAACGTCAAGAGCGCCCAGCCATCACCCAAGGGCCCTTCTTTGCCTTAGGTCCCGTCAAAAGCTATGTTGTTTTCACTGACGGTGGTCTCAACGTCAATGAACAGCTGCAAGTCATTCATTCAAACGGCTCTGTTATCCCTGGCTTATATGCAGCGGGCTCTGCAGGGCAGGGCGGGTTGCTGCTGGAAGGACATGGTCACCATTTGGGGTGGGCTTTTATTTCTGGGCGACTGGCAGGTCGTCACGTTTCTAAGAACTTAGCCGTTGGACGCACATCATGATTAAGAAAACAAAGCGGTTTGGTTTGTTGTTACCTTCCTCAAATACCACCCAAGAACCGGAGTTCGCAGAGGTCTTACCGGACGATGTCTCTTTGCATTGTGCGCGATTGACGTTACGCAATATTGATCCAGAGTCCACGATCAAAATCGTCGCAGAGCTTGAGTCAGAAGCACAGAAGCTTAAGGATGCTGAGGTAGATGCGGTTGTGTTGTCGGCCACAGCTCCCTCGACGCGATTGGGCAAAGGCTATGACAAGCAAATTTGTGACCGTATCAAGCAGGCATGCGGCAAGCCAGCAACAACCGCCGCCACAGCGATGCTAGAGGCGTTTTCTCTATTAAATATTAAAAAGATTGTGTTGGCTGCGCCTTGGGGCGAGGGGACAAATCAAACGGTTGCCGAGTTTATTGAAGCGAGCGGCGTGAGCGTGCTGCGGCAGAAGGCGATGGGTATTGTGAGCAATATCGAGGTTGGTCATCTTGCTGCCCAGACGGCCTATGATCTGGGGCGTCAGGCAGATCACCCTGACGCTGAGGCCATATTTTTGGCATGTGGAAACTGGATGACCTTAGAAGTGATCGAGGCGCTTGAAAAAGACACGGGAAAGCCTGTGCTCAGTACCAATAGTTGCGCGATCTGGGCCACCATGAATTTGATCGGTGGTGCGTGGTCTATCCCAGATCATGGACAACTGTTAGCAAATAAGAAATAAGGTTAAGCGCTATGTACCCGACTCCACCAAGTGTCAAAACAGAAGTTTTCTTTCGCGTGCCAGACCATCTTCGGCGCCCGGGTCAGCTCAACGCGGAACGACGTGCCGCGGCGAAAGGCGGCGATAAGACTGATTGTTTTCTGGAAGGCCCGTCGTTCGATTTAGCGGGCAATCTGTACCTGGTCGACGTCGCGTTCAGTCGAATATTTCGTGTGGATCCTGCGGGTAACTTTGAGGTGTTGTGTGAATATAACGGTGAACCCAACGGCTTAAAAATACATCGCGACGGAAGAATTTTCGTCACCGACCATAAGTTAGGACTGTTGTTGTTAGATCCGAATAAGGGAAGTTTATCGCCGGTTGTGGAGCGCTACATGACGGAGAGCT
>CAMCWG010000082.1 GCA_945882005.1 Bordetella parapertussis | reverse complement strand
AAATAATTGAAATAAACGGAGTGTGCTGCGCGGTGTTTAGCCACCAGTTTGCGACATGAACCGAATGATTTTAGTCGGTGCTTCGCGGAACTCATGTTTCTCTGGTTTGAGTTCAATCGCATCGCGCAATGTTTGCTCAAGCTCAGCGTCGCTGATGCCGCCACGTAACAGGGGGCGCAGTTCGACTTTCTCTTCTTGACCTAAGCACAAATAGATCGTGCCATCGACCGCCATGCGCACCCGATTACAGGTTTCGCAAAAATGTTGGCTGATGGGGGTAATCACGCCAATTTGGCCTCGGCCATCCTTGGTGCGCCAATAGCGGGCCGGGCCACCACCCATTTGCTTGATTTCAGGAATCAAATCAAAGCGCGCACGTAAACGGTCGACAATCGGACCAAGCGGTGCGTAAGCAGAGGCCAAGCCCGTGCTGCCCATCGGCATCGTTTCGATTATTCGCAAGATAAATCCGCGATTGATACAGAACTCAGTCATGGCTTCAACTTCATGCTCGTTGACGCCAGGCATCACCACCATGTTGAGTTTGATGGGGGAGAAGCCAGCCTCTTGTGCAGCATCCAAGCCCGCCATGACATCATCGATTGAATCACGACCGGTAATCTGCGTGATGCATTCCCGATCAAGGCTGTCTAGGCTGATGTTTAAACGTGTGACGCCCGCTGCGCGCAGGGCTTGTGCGTGCTTGGGTAGTTGGGTGCCGTTGGTCGAAAGGGATAGATCTTTAATTCCTGGCAATGCGCTGATACGCGCAGCGAGCTCAGGCAGATTGCGACGCAAGAGCGGTTCGCCGCCTGTCAGCCGTACACGCGACGTACCGAGTCGGCCAAACGCACCAATCACGCGCTCGATCTCATCGAACGTGAGCCAGTCCTTGGGTTCTTGGTAGCCTTTAAAACTTTTGGGTAGGCAATAGCTGCACTTCATGTCGCAACGGTCCGTCACGGACAGGCGCACGTACTCGATGCTTCGACCGAAGCGATCAATAAGAGGTGGCGCGGCGTGAGTCATGTTGGGTCCAACTGGGAGCATGCGATACAAATTCTTATCAACTACTTTACCCGTATTTTTTTGCTTTGGGCGAAGCGGCCTTGATACGAGTCAGGTTATTTGCGGATAAATCCGATTAAGTTCGGGTTTCCCCTTAATTTCGAGACTTTTCGTAAATAATCCTGCCCCCTTAGAACTGCGACATGAGCTTAGTGAAACCATACATTTTGTCGTTGATCCCGTTCATTCTCAGCGCATGCCAGTAAGTCGCAACGTTCACACTAATGACAGGCTTGCCGAGCCAGCGCTCGGCTTCGTCGGCCAGTCTGGCCATAGGCAGGTTCGCGCCAAATTGCACAATGGCCTCAATATCATCCCCATCAATCGATTTGATGGCTTTGATCATGTCTTCGGCAGTCAGGATTGAGTAGGAGGCAGGACTTTTGCCTCGCATATGGTTGAAACGCAGCACCTCGTAGCCGTGCGGATTAAGGACCCCCTGCATACGGGGTTCGATCGAGGGGTAATAGGGCTCCATCACTGCAATATTGCGCTTAATCCCATGCGCCTTAAGCGCGGCAACAATCGCCTCGCTGGCGATCGCAACCGGAATATCCCAGCCTGCCACCTTACGAATTCTTGCCTTGAGTTCGTCACCCCAATCGGAAGTGCCACCCCAGATTGACAGGGCGGAAATCCCCAAGGCAAAGGCGTTTGGTTTGCAATCCATGACTTGGTCTACTGCTTCTTCAAGCGCGGCATCAATCAAGGCAATCGATTTGTCGAAGTCTTCCGTGCAAGTGATCGCCATATCGGGAATGACCATCCTCCCTAGATGGTTCGTGACGCCAGCCGGACGCATGTCATCGTACTCTGGTTGAACCACGGTATTAGTAGAGGGTGTGGTCACACCGAAAGCCATTCTCCAGGCTAAGTAATCACGCATGTTGTCTTCTCCATAAACTTTATTGTTTGTTGCTTGATTGGATCTATGTGTATACCTATCAAACTGTCTTGACACTATATCAACCTTCAGCTACTTTGGAACGCAATAACAGCAATATTAAAAATTATCAAAAATAAATTGGAGACAACATGAAAGTCATCACGCAACTAAGTCGTATCGGCACTATGTTTGCAGGGCTTGTACTTGCGGCAAGTGCTAGTGCGCAAGTTAAGTGGGATATGTACACGTTTGTAGGTGTTACGCACCCAATTGCTGTTCGTTTGATTGGTTTCGCCGAAGAGGTAAAAAAACAAACGAATGGTCAACTGGTTATTACGGTTCGTCCCGCTGGTGAGTTCCCCTTCAAAGCCACAGAGATTGTCCGCGCGACTGGCACAGGACAAGTTCAGCTTGGGCAAGGCTATTCAGGCTTCATTTCAGGAGCGGTGCCGCTGGCATCTATCGCAAACCTGCCATTCTTGGTGCGTGATAGCGACGATGTTGAGAAGGTACGTTCAATCATTCACAAGTACGCCGACCCCGAGTTTAAAAAACAAGGTGTAAAGGCGTTGTTCACGTTTGATTGGCCGCCACAAAATATTTTCGGTCGTGGCGATCAGGTCACCAAGGCGGATCAGTTGGCCGGTAAAAAATTACGAACAACGGATGCCAAGCAAAGTGAGATGCTTAAAGTATTGGGTGGTTCAGCGGTGTCGCTGACTACGGCGGAGGTGCCACTTGCTGTTGAGCGGGGAGTCGTGCAGGGCTTTATGACGGCGGCCTTTAACGTCGTTGGAGCTAAATGGTACGACGGGCTTAACTGGGCCTACATGGCGGACGTTAATGCGGGTGGACCGGATTACGTTTTCGTCAACTTGGCTGCCTACAACAAACTTGATCCAAAAGTACGAGAGACGCTAGAAAAGGTCGCCGCACAATGGGGTCCAAAAATGACACGAGAGAACAATAGTGACGATGCCGCGGCGCTCGAACTGTTAAGAACGAAGTACAACGTCAAAGTGTACCGCCCTACGAAAGAAGAGACAGATGCTTTAGCTAAGCGCATGATTCCGGTTTGGGATGCTTGGGCTAAGCAGCACGGACCGAATGCCGTAGCCGCGCTCAAAGAAATTCGCGAAAAACTGGGGCGATAGCATCTAAGTACCAGCGCGTTGGGCCTTCGGGTCCAACGCGCTACGCAGGTATCCATCCGTTGTTCTCATTTGGAGGTGCACGATGAAGCAGCTAGCGAATCGTCTCGTGCAAGGGGCTGGCTATATTGCTGGCGCTGCGGTGGTTTTAATTTTAGTCTTGGTCTGCATTGAGGTGATCGCCCGCCAATTTGGCACCTCGACCCAAGTCGCGGACGAATTTGCGGGCTACTTGAATGCGATTGTTATCTTTCTAGGTGTGGGCTACGCACTGAAAGAAGGTGCTTTTATTCGCGTTGAAATTGTCTACGACAAACTTAAAGGTGGGACGCGAAACTTGGCTCAGTGGATCATTGTGGTGACCTCGCTGATATTTGCTGCCGTGTTGACATACTTCCTGGCGATGCACACGCTGTATGCGTTTGAGCAAGACATCCGTGCTGTGTCGGTGGTCGAAACTCCTGAGTGGCTACCTATGCTTGTGGTCACAATTGGATGTCTCATCTTGGTTGTACAGCTGGTCATGTTCCTTGTGACGCGCTTCAAAAATCTTCCTTAGTAGGTCTTATGAATTCAGAATTGGTTGTCGCCTTATTGTTTCTGTCTCTAGGCTTTCTTTTTATTATCGGCCAGTGGACCGCATTTGCTTTGGCGGCCGTCGGAATCTTAGTGATCATGGTCACGAAAGGTTGGCTAGGCTTGCTCGGGCTAAGCTCCGTCGTCTGGAACAATTCGAATAGCTACATTTTAATTTCGATCCCCATGTTTTTGTTAATGGGTGAAGTGATTCTGCGTAGCGGTTCGAGTAAAAACTTTTACACCGGTATTGTCAAAATGACGCACCGGTTGCCGGGCGGTCTATTGCACGCCAATATCGTGGCCTGCGCGATTTTTTCTGCGGTCAGCGGCTCGAGTGTCGCTACTGCCGCAAGTGTCGGTACAGTCGCGATCCCAGAACTCAAGAAAGCAGGCTATCAGCACTCTGCCATATACGGCTCGTTGGCTGCAGGTGGCACGCTCGGAATCTTGATTCCGCCTTCGATCATCATGGTGCTGTATGCAGCGTTGGTTGAAGAATCCGTGGGAAAGATGTTTATCGCAGGAATCATTCCTGGACTCATGTTGAGTTTGATTTTTATGTTGTACATCGCGGTGAAGGTCTATCGTGATCCGTCCATCGCTCCTCACATGGCAAAAGCGGAGAAGCTGTCGTCGGAGCTGGCTTCGAGCACTCTGTCGAGTGCGCTGTGGGATGTCGTACCGATTGTTTCGTTACTCATCGTTGTACTAGGGGGCATCTACTCTGGTTTAACAACTCCCACTGAAGCGTCGGCAGTTGGAGCGGCCGGTTCACTGCTGTTGGCGGCTGGTTACCGTAAATTGAACTGGGAAGTATTTCGCGATTCGGTGATGGCGACCGTCAAGACCACATGTATGGTGGCGATGATCATCATCGGTGCTCAGATTCTGTCGATGGCGTTGATTTTTTCCGGACTTAGCCGAGAGATCAGTGAATGGATCGTGGGGCTAGGGCTTAGCAAATGGGAGTTCTTTGCAATCCTGGTTGTGCTCTACATTATTCTCGGGTGTTTTGTAGACGGCATCTCGATGATCTACATGACGCTGCCGGTGTTGCTTCCCGTGATCAAGGTGTTTGGCTTTGATTTGATTTGGCTTGGCGTCATCATCACTATTTTGATTGAGCTTGGCCAGATTACGCCACCGGTCGGCTTAAATCTTTTCACGATCCATGGAATATCTGGCGGAGCGAAATTTTCTGAGGTTGTGTCTGGGTCGGTGCCGTATGTATTTTTGATGGTCATTGCGATCGTGTTGCTGACGATATGGCCTGAGCTCGCGACCTGGTTGCCAGAAACGATGCGCGGAAAGTAGTTGCCCTGTTAAGCCTTGTTGCGGTGTAGAAATCGCAGCAAGGTTTCAGCGCAAGGGATCGCATGGGAGTAGGGCAGTCCATGCTTGGCATGTCCAAAAATATGCAGCTCTGCGTTGGGTAACCTGTCGCGCAGTTCGACCATTTGTGGGACAGGAACGAACGGGCTCCCATCTCCGTGCATAAGCAGTACAGGGATTTGAACGTCTTGCAAGCGCGGCCCGAGGTCTGCGCCGACAAGAATGTCTCTAGCGATCAAAATTGATTCAATGGGATGGTTTGCTTGTTGTTGTTCAAACCATTGCCATTGTTCGTCGCTCAGGGCCTCAGGATGAAATCTAGCGGCCATCATCTCTTTAGACCAGGCAAGCGTACCTTCGTTGCGCAAAAGAGTCTGCCATTGCGTCACGTTTTGCACGGCACCCCCTCTAAACGCGGCATTGCTCATGGTGAGGGTTCGAACGCGCTCTGGTGCTTTTAAAGCTGTTGCGAGTGCAATGGTGCCTCCAATCGACTCACCAATTAGATGGAAATTCGCAACCCCCACACGGCCAGCGACCTGCAGCACATCTTGTGCCAGACTCTCTAGTGACCAACCATCTTGCTTAACAGCGGCAGCGGACCGACCAAAGCCGCGCATATCAAACCTAGCGATTTTGTAGTGCGGGGCAAGAACTGTGAGCCACTGCGACCAGAGTTCGTTGTTAGCACCCACCCCATGGTGAAAAATCAAGGTTTCTGTCCCGACGTGGTGGGGTAGCGTCATGTCAATAAAATTGACATAGAGTCCATCTACAACTGATTCCGTAAATTGCATGCTTAGGCGTGGGAGTAAAGCGGACGTCCGGCGACGGGCATATCGGCCACTAAAATTGTGCCGGACTTCGACTCGGTGATGAAAAGTTGCTTGTTATCTTTGCCGCCGTAGGCACAGTTTGTGACGAGCAGGCCTTCTGGTGAGTTAATGCGAAGCATCGGTTCACCAATTGCACTAAACAACCAAACCGCACCGAATAACACGTGACAGACGGCTAAGTTACCGGCAGCGTCGACCGCCATACCGTCTGGCCCTGCGCCACCTGACATTTGTATGCCAACGCCTACTTTGCTTGCAGTGCCGTCATGCATGATTGGCACGCGCCAGATGGCGTTGTCGCGCGTTACGCATAAGTAAACGATTTTCTCGTCCGCGCTCAGTACCAGCCCGTTGGGGCTCGGCACATTATTGAGTACGCAATCGAGTTGCCCATTGGTGCGCAACCGGTAGAGTCGCCCGCTTGGGTCTTGCAGACCTGTTTGCCCTTGGTCAGTGAAATAGATGTCGCCATTGCTGGCAAAGAACAAATCATTGAGACCCTTAAAGCGTTGTAACAGTGGGCGGTCAAAATGGGGCTCAATCTTTCCAGTCTTTGGATCAAAGACCATTAAACCGTTTTTATGATCGGTAATAAAAGCGCGCCCATCTTTGTGAAACTTCAGCCCATTGGGCTCGCCGTCGTATTCGAGTTCGAGGCTGATGTCGCCGCTAGGTGTAATTTTGAAGAGCCGACCAAACGGAATGTCGGTCACCCAAAGGTTGCCGTTGCGGTCGAAAGAGGGACCTTCCAAGAAGCTTGGTAACTCTGCGCCATGAAATTGCACATCGGCGAAAGCGGATCGACGACCGGGCTGGCAGAATTTGTCGGGAAGGCGGGCGAAAACCCGAGCCGTAATGGCCGGTGGTGCTGCAAACATGGCGTGTCTCCTTTTTATGGTTTTTTATACCATGCAGGATCTGACTACCATTAGATATTTACTTGTTGGGCATAGACTTAGCTTGCTTTTTGGCCACAAAGTGGCGGAAGCGGTGAGATTCGAACTCACGGAGGGCGTGAACCCTCGCCGGTTTTCAAGACCGGTGCCTTAAACCGCTCGGCCACGCTTCCTGCAAGAAGGCATGCATCATAAACGATTTATTGATCCGTTTCCCCGCCGGACCCTGACAGGATACAATGTTGGGTTATCAAGCAACGATACTAGAGCTCCACCCAATGAGTAATACCCGTACGCGCCTTGTCATGGGCAACTGGAAAATGCACGGAAGTCTGGGCCAGAACGCTAAGTTACTGGCTGCACTCTGCGCGGCACCTCGTTCTGCGTCTGGCACGCAGTTGGCGGTGTGTGTGCCGTTTCCTTATCTGGCGCAGGCTGCTGAGTCCCTGAAAGGCACGTACATTACCTGGGGTGCTCAGGATATTAGCGCCCAAGCTCAGGGCGCTTTTACCGGCGAAGTGTCGGGTGCGATGTTGGGTGATTTCGGTTGCCGGTGGGCCTTGGTTGGGCATTCTGAGCGTAGGTCGCTCCACGGCGAAACCGACCAGTTGGTGGCAGACAAGGCCAAAGCGGCGCTTGCTAGCGGCATTACACCGGTTGTGTGCGTGGGCGAGTCTTTAGCCGAGCGTGACGCCGGGCAAGCCGTAGCGGTTATCACCCGGCAGTTGGCACCGGTGTTGGCGCTCGGCGCAGATTCGGTCAAAAAAATGGTCGTTGCCTACGAGCCGGTCTGGGCAATCGGAACAGGTCGTACTGCCTCGCCGGAGCAGGCTCAGGAAGTGCACGCTGCGATTCGTGCCGCCTTAGTCGCCGCTGGTGCTGGCAATATTCAGATTTTGTATGGTGGCAGCGTTAAAGCATCTAACGCTGCGAGTTTGTTTGCAATGCCTGATATCGACGGGGCACTCGTTGGTGGGGCATCTTTGGTGGCAGAAGACTTTGTGGCCATCGCTGCTTAAGGCAGATGATGGTTCTCAGTCGGTAAGCCCTTCAGTTTTCGGAGCACTTTAATGTCTTGGATGTTTTCAGTTCTGCTGGTTGTGCAGATTTTGTCGTCGCTGGCCATCATCACCCTGGTGTTATTGCAGCAGGGTAAGGGCGCCGATATGGGTTCAGCCTTTGGTAGTGGCTCGGCAGGCAGTTTGTTTGGTGCTACGGGCGCTGCAAACTTCATGTCACGCGTCACGAAATGGGCTGCGGTGGTTTTCTTTATTTCGACGATTGGCTTGGCGTATGTCGCGAACCGCGGTAATAAAGGCCAGGACACCGGGATCATGCAAAACTTCACGCAAACGGCTCCAGCCGCGCCTGCTCCAGGTTCAGCGGTTCCTGGCGTGGCGCCTGTTGCGCCGAGTGCTGCGACTCCTGCTCCTGCCCCAGCGAATGCCGTGCCAGGCGTGCCAGCCGTACCAGGTGCAGCAGCACCAGCAGTCGTGCCGGGTGTGCCCGCACCGGTAGCGAAGTAAAGGCCTCGTGCAGAGCGCTTGTCGCTCTGCGTGCTACAATCTTGGGCTTGATTATCGAGTACGCACCGGTAGTAATCGTAAGCGTATTCACACCGCCGACGTGGTGAAATTGGTAGACACGCTATCTTGAGGGGGTAGTGGCGAAAGCTGTGCGAGTTCGAGTCTCGCCGTCGGCACCATCAAAAAGACGTTCGTCTTGATCTGTATCAAACACCTTTCCTTCTGAATTGTCTTTTATTGTTGAAATAAGCCTACACTAGGCCTAAGTTATTTCAATATAAACAGGGACGATTCATGAAAATTCTCGCCGCCACCGATGGTTCAAAGCATGCGCTGCGTGCAGTAAAGTATGCTGCCGCTCTTTTGGCCAATAACAAAGACAAAACGAACTCGATCACTCTCATGAGTGTCCATGATGATGCTGGCTTGCGTCATGCGCAGTCTTTCGTTGGTAAGTCTGCGATTACTGACTACTTGCGCGAACAAAGCGATAAAGACCTGAAGTCCGCGATGAAAGTACTAAACGATGCCGGAATCAAGCATGACCAAATTATCGTGGTTGGTAAACCTGCCGCGGAAATCGTTGCGGCTGCACAAAAGGGAAAATACGACCTGGTTGTAATGGGTTCTAAGGGCCGCAGTGCCGTATCGGATTTGTTGCTGGGCTCGGTGGCGCAGCGCGTCCTGTCTTTGTCTAAGCAATCGGTGTTACTAGTCAAGTAATTCTGCAGGTTCGAGCTCGCCCCTTGGGCGTACCGTTCTAAAATACCTCGTTCGCGAGGTATTTTTTTGCCTCGAATCCATTGAATCAAGGTGCACGCTCATGTCTTTTATCGCCGATCGTTTAAACCGTATCAAACCCTCACCGAGCTCGATGGCGACACAGCGGGCGCGCGCGCTGAAGGCTGCCGGTCACGACGTAGTCGGTTTAACCGCAGGCGAGCCAGATTTTGATACCCCCCCGAATGTGGTGGAAGCTGTTGTGCGGGCCATGGCGGCATCCAAGACGAAATACACCGACATTGGCGGCACACCTGAATTAAAAGCTGCGGTGTGCGACAAGTTTCTACGTGAAAATCAGCTGACCTACTCAACGAGCGAAGTCATTGTTGGTACGGGCGGTAAACAAGTGATCTTCAATGCTTTCATGGCGACCGTGCAACAAGGCGTTGAGGTGATTGTGCCTGCGCCTTTTTACGTGTCTTATCCTGACATCGTCTTGTTGGCGGGGGGAACACCTGTCCCTGTGCTGTGCCCCCCAGAGAAAGGTTTCAAGCTGCAACCCGAGGACCTTGAGCGTGCTATTACGCCACGCACGCGTTGGTTGGTTTTGAATGCGCCCAACAATCCAAGTGGTGCTGTGTATTCTCGGCAAGAGCTGCGGGCCCTGGCAGAGGTTCTGATTCGTCATCCCCACGTTTGGGTGCTGTCCGACGATATCTACGAACACGTGTTGTTTGATGGGCGCGAGTTTTGCACGATGGCGCAAGTGGCGCCGGAGCTCAAAGAACGGACCCTAACTGTTAATGGCGTGTCAAAGGCTTATGCGATGACAGGTTGGCGCATTGGGTATTGCGCAGCGCCTGCTGAGCTGATTAAGGCGATCACGAAGCTCCAGTCCCAAAGCACGTCCAACCCGTCGTCGATTGGCCAGGCTGCAGCCCTTGAGGCGTTGACGGGCCCCCAGGGATTTATTGCAGAGCGTACAAAAATATTCCAAGACCGCCGCGATGCGGTGGTGGCGCAACTCAATGCAATTCCGGGTGTTACGTGCCACTCGCCAGAAGGCGCGTTTTATGTGTTTCCCTCATGTGCGGGCCTTCTCGGCAAAAAAGCGCCAGACGGGCGTGTCATCAAGACCGACGAGGACTTTGTGCTCTATTTATTAGATTCAGAAAAGCTTGCGGGGGTGCACGGAGCGGCTTATGGGTGCGCTCCGTTCTTTCGCTTTTCTTTTGCGACGTCGATGGCAGTGCTCGACGAAGGGTGCGCGCGTTTAAAGCGCGCCTGCGAACGCTTAATGA
>CAMCWG010000081.1 GCA_945882005.1 Bordetella parapertussis | reverse complement strand
GCAACCGATATTGTTGCGCGGATGTTAGCGCAAGAGCTCAGTCAGATCCTCGGTCAATCCGTCATCGTTGAAAATAGGGCGGGAGGTGGGACACTCGTTGGGTCAGACTCAGTCCGACGCTCACCGGCAGATGGCTACACGCTACTGTTCGGCACAAACGCTTTCATCATCACACCACTTCTACACAGCAGCCCCACTTACGATCCAATCAAAGACTTCTCCCATGTTTCGCTCACCACGATCCAGCCTCTTGCCCTATTGGTATCGCCGAGCCTGAACATCAAATCTGTTCAAGAGCTCGTGCAATACGCAAAAGCAAATCCCGGGAAAATTAATTTTGCGTCGTCTGGCAATGGTTCAGCCCAGCATTTAGCAGGTGAGGCCTTTCGACATGCCGCAAATATTGATATCACGCACGTCCCCTACAAAGGAGCTGGGCCTGCCCTAATTGACTTACTTGCCGGTCGTGTCGACATCATGTTTACATCTTTGGTTGGCAATACTGATCACATCAAACACGGGCGTCTCCTCATGGTCGCAACCACAGGGCAAAAGCGAGGTGTTGCGACGCCTGACACCCCAAGCGTATCTGAATTTCTGCCTGGGTATAAAGCCTACACTTGGCAAGGCGTCATTGCTCCAGCTCTAACGCCCGAGTCAATCATCGTAAAGCTGAACGCAGCAATAAAAAAAGCGACGAGCATGCCTGCATTCTATGAGAAGTTAAATGCGCAAGGCATGGAGGTTCAAACTTCATCTCCACAAGAGATGCGGACACGGCTTGCAGCTGAATCTTTGGAATACCAGTCTTTATTGAGCAAAACTCAAACTAGCATTAAGTAACGAAAAAAGTAAAACCATTCAATTAACCATTTTTATTCGGACGACACATGACGACCTTTACATCAAAGCGTTTCCCACAACTAACCCTCGAGACCGTTGCTCCAGAGTCAGTTGGACTCGCGAAGGAAATTCTAGATATATCCAGCATTGGCCTAGGTGGTCCCTACAACGTCATGTTGCGCAGCCCTATATTTGCCGATCGCATCAAACGCTTGTTGGACTATTTGCGCTTTGGCTCATCACTCCCTATGCGCCTGAACGAGTTTGCGATTCTGATTCAAGCGCGGATTTGGACATCCCAAGTCGAATGGTTTGCGCATTACCCAATCGCTTTGCGTAATGGCTTACCCGCCCACGTTGCGGACGACCTGAAGGAAAATATTCGACCACGGAACATGCAGCCTGATGAAGCTGCGGTCTATGACGTGTGCATGACGATGACCAAAACACATGAGATCAGCGACGAACTATTCAACCACGCCAAGGAAGTACTGGGCGAACAACAGCTCGTGGATCTCATCGCGGTCAGCGGCACCTATGTGACGATTGCGATGCTGCTAAGTTTGGGCGAAGAGCCTATACCGGCAGGTAAACCACTACCGTTTCCCGAGAAAGCACGCTAATCATTGATATCAAAGTGAGCGGACGGTAGCCTAGCCGCCTTCCGCTCGATCACCTGTTGAAAGGCTTGTTCGAGATTTCGCGTAAACCGCTCAATATCAAATAACGGACTCGTGTGCAATTGTTGCTGTAGCTTGGTGCGCAGAGCAGCTAACCGAGCGGGATCCTTCGCTAACGCGACAGCAGCTCGCGCATATTCCTCTAAATCGCTGGTAATCAGCTCTTTAAGATCAAGTGCTTCCAGCAGACTGGCACCGACACGCCCCGCATAGGAGCGGCCTTTGCAAGTCAGGACAGGCACGCCAGCCCAGAGCGCATCGCTGGCGGTGGTGTGTGCGTTATAAGGCAACGCATCAATAAACAAATCAGCGATACGCTGGCGCGCCAAATGATCACCCATCGACTCTATTCGACTGGCAAAAATAAGTCGCCCACCATCGACACCTCGCTCCTGCGCAGCGGTCCTCAGGTTCTGCTCAGTCTGCGCAGTTGCCTCGCGAAGCCACAATACGCTAGCGGGAACTAAGTGCAAAATTCGCATCCAGCAATCGAACATAGCAGGATTGATTTTGTAGTTATTGTTAAAGCAACAAAACACAAAGCCGGTAGCAGGCAGGCCGAGCTCCTCCCTGGAAAAAACACGGTCTGATGGTTTGCGGCTCGGGTCATTTGCTTGATAGCTATGAGGGAGTCGAATAAATTTTTCAGTGTAGTGCTCATCATCGCCCGGCTCGGCAATCGTCTTATCCACCAAGACATAATCCATTTCCGGGATACCAGTCGTACCGGGATAACCCAGATAACTTATTTGAATCGGTGCCACCCGCGCTAAAAATACACCAGGGCGACATCCCTTGGTCAAACCCGTCAAATCAACGGCGATATCAAGATCGCACTCACGCGCACGCGTAATCAATTGCGAATCTGTACAGCCCTTCACATCTAAAAAGTGATCAAACGTTTTTTCTAGGCGTATGCGCATCTCATCTTGTGCATCAGACCCGAACGAAAATGCAAAGATCTCGAACCGAGAGCGGTCATGTGTTTCAAACAATCCTGCTGTCAAATAGGCCACGGGATGATTACAAAAATCACCAGAAAAATATCCGACTTTAATTTTTCCGTTCGCGGGACGCTCTTTAGGCACCCACGCAGCGCGAGCCCTTTTGTATGCAGAGTCAATCCAAGCTTGTGCAACCCGTTTATGCAAAACGACATCATCGGTGAGAGACAACAACGGAAAAGGCAGGCAAGCCGGCTGATCCGCCTCCAAAGCGCGCAACAACACCTCTAAGCGGGCGTGGTAGTCAGCCCATTGGCATTGCTGCATATTGACATGGAGCAAGGTGCCTGCAAGATAGGGAATAGCCGGGTCGATCGATAACGCTTCGGTGTAACTCCGCACCGCGGCTTCATTATCGCGCAATTCTACAAGCGCATTCCCGCGGTTCATCAAGGCTTGTGGGTAAAAAGGCTCAATCGATAAGGCATGGTCGTAACTTTCGACAGCATCGCGCCAGCGCCCCAAGCGACCATAAGCGTTTCCTTGATTGTACAAAGCAGCTGCATACCGAGGTGCGATCTCAAGCGCACGCGCATAGCTTATCAGTGCCTCAGGCACACGACCTAGCGCTTGCAGTAAGTCACCACGATTGTTATGCGCTTCCGCATAATTCGGGTCCAACGCAATCGCACGATCGTAGCTCGTTAGCGCCGAGGTAAGCTTGCGCTGGTCCTGAAGCACATTGCCATAATTGTTATGCGCAGAAGCGACGTCCGGATCGATTTTTAATGCTTTCCCGATCAAAATAGCGGCCCGCTCTAACTGCCCTTGCTGGTATGCAACCAACCCCAGCATGTGCACCGCATCAAAATGATTGGGGTGCAACTTCAGCACGCGCTCATACAGAGCCCGTGCTTGCTCAAGGGAGCCCTGCTGATGCGCCGCAAGCCCCTGCTCGAGTTTGGCTTGCGCCTTCATAGCATCAACGATCCTTGTTCTTAATCCGTGTGAAGACCGTATTCACGACCGTGGCACGCACCGGATCACTCAGTCCGCTCGCTGGTTTTGGTGTGGAAGTGTCCTTTTTGGGTTTTTTGGACTCTTTGTTCGACTTTTGCTGACCTTTAGCCATGACTGTCTCTGAGAGTTAAACGATAATCTAGTGTACAGGTCTATCGAAAAATCTCCCAATGCCCGCGTCAATTTGCATTCCCGCATCTGAAGTTGAAATCACTGCCGTGCGCGCACAAGGCGCCGGCGGTCAAAATGTCAATAAGGTTTCAAGTGCCATTCACCTGCGGTTTCATATACCCACGTCCTCTCTGCCCGCGGGGGTAAAGGTGCGTTTGCTGTCGCTAAAAGATAGCCGCATTAACCGCGATGGCGCAATCGTCATCAAGGCCCAGTCTCATCGTAGTCAAGACTTAAATCGTAGCGATGCGATCGCTCGCCTGCATGAACTGGTCAACAGCGTCGCACGTCCACCAAAGACCCGTCACGCCACACAACCCACCTTTGGCTCACGTCAGCGGCGCCTAGATAGCAAGCGCAAACACTCTGAAGTCAAAACACTTAGAGGAAAGTCGGAGTACTAATTATGAATATCCCTCTGTTTCCCCTTGGCATGACGCTATTCCCTGATGGATTGGCCGCGCTAAAGATCTTTGAAGTCCGGTATCTTGATATGACGCGCTCGAGTTTTCGAGAAGGCACCCCATTTGGGATTGTGACGCTGAACCAAGGATCCGAAGTGCGTCAACCGACCGAACAAGTCTCGTTTGCAGACATCGGCACCCTGGCAGAAATCATTGATTTCGAGGCGACACAACCGAGCCTGTACTCCATTCGTTGCCGTGGTCAATCTAGGTTTAAGGTTGATCGTGCTGAACAAATGCCAAACGGCCTTTGGCGCGCTGACGTAACATTTATTGAACAAGACCCAGCCATTGAGATCCCGCCCGAACTTGCAAAAAGTGCGACAACGCTACAACGCGTGTTGCATTCGATCGATGAGCAAGAGACACCCGAGGATCAGCGTCCAGTTCTTAAGCCGTATCAGCTCAATGATTGTGGCTGGGTGAGCAACCGGTGGGCTGAGTTACTCAACCTGAATCCCCAGCAAAAACAGCACCTCATGACGCTTGAGAATCCGCGCCTGAGACTCGATTTAGTTCAAGAGCTGCTCGAAGAAATGGGGGCCTTTCGGCCCCCGGCGTAATGCATACTCTTCGACTAACTAGGTCAAGGATGCACAGAACGCGTGGATACGGTTGCAGGCATCTTCGAGAATAGCGTCAGACGTTGCGTATGAAATACGGAAGTATGGCGCCAAGCCAAAGGCCTCACCAGGCACAACGGCCACCAGCTTTTCGTCTAGCAAAGCTGTCGCAAAATCAAGATCTGTATTGATTTTTTTGCCCTTCGGCGTCGTCTTGCCAAGTGTCCCGGCACAACTCGGATAAACGTAAAAAGCGCCTTGTGGCTTTAAGCAGGTGATACCAGGACACTCGTTGAGCATCCGTACCACCATGTCACGGCGACGCTGGAAAATCACGTTGTGTTCCGCGATGAAATCTTGAGGACCATTCAACGCCTCGACCGCAGCCGCCTGGCTAATAGACGAGGGGTTTGAGGTTGACTGTGACTGGATCGTTGACATCGCGGCAATCAGCCAGCTTGGGCCATGACCATAGCCAATTCTCCAGCCGGTCATGCAGTACGCCTTGGACACGCCATTGACGGTAAGAATGCGATCAGCGATGGCCGGCGCTGCTTGCGCCAGTGTGCAAAACGTTGTGCCATCAAACAACAGCTTCTCGTACATGTCATCGACCATGACCAGCACATTTGGATGTCCTTTGAGCACATCCCCGAGCTCACGTAACTCTTTTTCCGTGTAGACCGAGCCAGTCGGGTTGGAGGGTGAGTTCAAAATCAACCAACGCGTGCGTGGCGTGATCGCCTTGTCTAACTGCACAGGTGTAATTTTGAAATTGGTCTCAGCACCACAGGCAACGGTAACAGCCTTACCGCCCGCCAGGATCGCCATATCGGGATAACTTACCCAGCAAGGCGCGGGAATCAACACTTCGTCGCCGTCGCCCAAGGTTGCCACCAAAGCGTTAAACAAAACCTGTTTCCCGCCCGTGCCGATGATCACATCATCGGGGTTGATCTGCATCGCATGATCACGCAAAAACTTCGCAGCAATCGCCTTTTTAAGCTCTACGGTCCCGTTTACTGGGGTGTAGCGGGTTTGCCCGGCTCTGATTGCTGCGATCCCAGCCTCGCAAATATTAGCTGGGGTGTCCATATCGGGCTCGCCTTGCGCGAGCACAATCACATCTAATCCTTTCGCTTTAAGCGCCTTGGCATTGTCTGTAACAGCAAGAGTCGGCGATGGTCTAACCAGAGCCATACGTGGTGAAAGCAATGCGGCGCTCATATTTCTCTCCAAAATACGCAATAAATTAGCGAAAAGGCTTGACCGAAATATAACCCAAGCCATTGCCCACAGGGCTGTAGCCTGTCTCTAAGCCCAATGCACCAAGACAGGCGCTCGCATGGTATCGTGGAAAAAATTTTAAGGAGACTCACATGATCACAAAAAATCGATTAATTCAGCGCCTCTTAACATGCGCCGCCCTGTCGTTAGCAACCGTGGCCACGCCAGGTCTCGCTCAAAATAAGTACCCCGACCGTCCTGTCAAAATTATCGTTGGCTTCGCTCCTGGCGGTCCAACAGATATTGTGGCCCGCCTCATCGGAAGCCGTTTAGAAAAGGCTCTCGGACAACCCTTCGTGATCGAAAACAAGCCGGGCGGCGGGTCAAATATTGGCTCGCAAGAAGCTGCTCGCGCTAAGCCAGATGGCTATACGCTCTTTTTAGGTACTGTGGCCAACGCGACAAACCTCTCGACATACAAAAAACTCAACTACGACACACTACGAGACTTTATACCGATCAGTCAGCTGGTCTCTTCACCGAGCATCTTGGTTGCCAACAATGATCAACCGTTCAAAACCTTGCCAGAGTTAATTGCGTACGCGAAGGCTAATCCTGGAAAACTTGCCTATGCAACCTCTGGCCCTGGCGGATCACCCCACCTCGCGGGCGAAATGCTGAAGATGCGCGCAGGAATTGATGCGCTTCACGTTCCTTACAAGGGCGCTGCGCCAGCCATGAACGATGTAATCGGAGGGCAAGTCGCGATTGGGTTCAAAACGGCCTCAGGCGTGACCACCACCATTCAAGCAGGCAAGCTGCGAGCCATTGCAGTGGCGGGACGCGAGCGCATGCCGCAACTACCCAATGTGCCCACCCTGATCGAGCTCGGGTTTCCTGACTTCGAAGTCAGCTCATGGAGCGGCTTGATGGCGCCGACTGGTACACCACCTGAAATCATCAATTTGCTGGCGAAGACCACCGTTGAAATTATGAAGTCGCCAGATGTCCGCAAGCAATTGGAGGGCATCGGCGCCTTCCCGGTGGGCAGCACCCCCGAAGAGTTTAAAAAATACATCGAGGCCGAAATTAAAAAATGGGCCATCGTTGCGAAGACTGCAAAAATCGAGCTTTGATCACTATTCACCTTTGCTAAGGCAACAAATGGGAACTTTTAGAACTTTTCTTTTCGCACCGGCAAACCATCCACGACGAACTGAAAAAGCATTCACACTCGGAGCCGACGCAGTCATCCTTGATCTTGAGGATGCTTGTGCCGTGTCAGAAAAAATCCCTAGCCGTGCCAAAGTTGTAGAAGCGATGAAACTGCCACGGACCTGTCTTGGATACGTTCGTGTCAATCCGATGTCGACGAGCTATGCCTACGGAGATTTACAAGAAACGATTCAAGCCGGTCTCGATGGCGTCGTCTTGCCCAAAGTCGAAACCGCTGCAGAGGCACAAACTGCCGACTGGCTGATCACACAGCTCGAGCGCGAACGCGGGCTAGAGCTCGGTAGCATTGATCTCATGCCTATCATCGAGACAGCGCTCGGAGTGGCGAACTTAGCCAGCATTCTTGCCACAACAGACCGCATTAAGCGCGTTGCCTTTGGTGCGGGGGACTTCACCCTCGACCTAGGTCTGCGTTGGTCACGTAATGAACTGGAACTTCTGACTTACAGAAACCAAATTGCGTTGCTGTCGCGTGCTGCAGGCAAAGAGCCCCCTATTGATACTGTCTGGGTTGATCTGAAGGATGCCGAAGGCTTTGAGCAATCAACACTGCACATCAAAGATCTGGGCTACCAAGGCAAGATGTGTATTCACCCTGATCAAATCGCTGTTGCCAACCGCTGCTTCACGCCCACCCCGGAACAGGTCGCCCGGGCTCAACGCGTCGTCGATGCGTTTGCTGCGGCCGAGGCAACCGGCTCATCGTCCATCCAACTAGACGGGCAGTTTATTGACTACCCGATCGTTTACGCCGCTCAACGCGTGCTAGCTATCCACGACAAAATTGCTAAGCTCGCCGTGTGATAACGTCCGCGCTCAAGTAAATCACATCTATTTTTCTTTATACACAGATCATGACAACCACTACTACCCCACAATACATCACGCTCGGAAATAGCGGCCTGCGCGTACCACGCCTTTGGCTGGGCGCAATGATGTTTGGCGATCAGACAGAAGAAAACGTCGCGCGCGAGATGGTGGCCGTCACGCGTGACGCAGGACTCAACGCAATCGACACTGCCGACAATTACGCGAATGGCGAATCTGAGCGCATGGTAGGTCGACTGATTGCAAA
Organism: Bordetella parapertussis; assembly: GCA_945882005.1. GTDB lineage: Bacteria > Pseudomonadota > Gammaproteobacteria > Burkholderiales > Burkholderiaceae_B > Zwartia > Zwartia parapertussis_C. The sequence goes on along the minus strand of CAMCWG010000081.1, from coordinate 2,292 downwards.
AGATCGTTCGCGCTGGGTGCTTGCCACCAAAGTCGCCAACGCAATCGGTAAGGAGCCAAACGATAAGGGGTTGTCGCGACGCTGGGTCACACAAGAAGTGGATAACAGTCTGAAGCGCCTCGGCACCGACTGGATTGATGTGTACTACATGCACAAGGATGACGAAGTCACGCCAATCGAAGAAACCTTGTCGACCTTTGCCAGACTGATTGAGCAAGGGAAGATTCGCTATTACGGTATTTCTAACTTCCGAGGCTGGCGCGTCGCCCGCATGGTAGAGACCGCAAGAAAGATGGGGATCCCACAACCGATCGTCTGCCAACCGCCCTACAGTGCAGTCACGCGTCTGATCGAAACAGAAGTGATTCCTGCCTGCGAACATTACGGTGTAGGCGTTGTAGCCTACAGTCCTCTGGCGCGCGGCGTCCTCACAGGAAAAGATGCGCCAAACGTAGAGCCTGATGCGCAAAGTCGAGCCGGACGCGGTGATCGCCGGATCCATCAAACGGAATTTCGTCCTGAATCCCTCGAAATCGCGAACGCCCTGAAAAAGCATGCTGAAAGCCGTAACCTGAGTGCCACACAGTTCGCGATTGCTTGGGCACTGAACAACAAGCTCTTAAGCGGTGTCATCGGCGGTCCACGTACACTTGAACAATGGAAGGACTATGTGGCGGCATTAGCCGTGCAATTACAGCCCGAAGATGAGACCCTCGTTGATTCACTCGTACCACCCGGCTATGCCTCAACGCACGGCTTTGTCGACCCCCAGTATCCAATCAAGGGTCGCAAACCGCGTTAGTACAAATTCACGCCAAAAACAGACGTATTTCGCAGCAGTTTTAAGGTGATAATAAGCGCTTGGAAACATCCTTGTGTGCATCATGACCAAGCGCGACATCGTTATTCGGCGAATCATCTATTTGCGGGGGCCAAACATTTGGGCCTACCGCGCCACGCTCGAGGCGCTCGTCGATATCGGCGATCTAGAGGACTGCCCTTCTAATACAGTCCCTGGTCTGTACGAACGACTGACCACCATGATCCCAAGCTTGATTGAGCACCGCTGCAGTCCCGGTGTGCGGGGTGGCTTTTTAATGCGCCTTAAAGAGGGCACTTGGCCCTGCCATATCATGGAGCATGTCGCGCTGGCTCTCCAAGACTTAGCGGGTGTCCCCGGCTATGGCTTTGGACGCGCGCGCGAAACTGAAGAGCGTGGTGTCTATAAAGTGATGATTAGCGGATGGCAAGAAGACGTCACACGCGCCGCACTCTACACAGCCCGTGATTTAGTTCTCGCATTGATTGAGAGCCAACCTTATGATTTTGACGCAGCGCTTGAGGCACTGCGTGATCTCGCGCAGGATCTGTGCCTTGGACCAAGCACCGCTTCAATGGTGCTTGCAGCCGATGACAGACAAATTGCAGCCATCCGCTTGAGCTCTGCAAATCTCGTTCAATTCGGCTATGGCGCCAAGCAGCGCCGCATCTGGACAGCAGAAACAGACCAGACAAGTGCGATTGCCGAGACGATCTCGCGCGACAAAGATCTGACAAAGTCGCTTCTAGAGGCCTGCGGCGTGCCGATACCCCAGGGCCGGGCTGTCGATAGCGCAGCCGACGCTTGGGATGCCGCTCAAGATATCGGCTTGCCTGTCGTGGTCAAGCCGCTTGATGGCAACCATGGACGAGGCGTCTTCATCAATCTTGAAACACAACAAGAAATTGAAGCCGCCTACGAAGTCGCCGTGGACGAGGGCTCCGGCGTCCTCGTTGAGAAGTTCATCCGAGGCAACGAACATCGCTTACTCATCGTAGGCGGCAAGCTCGCGGCTGCAGCGAAGGGTCAGATGGCGAGCGTCACTGGCGATGGCAAACAGACAGTCAACGAACTGATTGCCTCTCAGATCAACTCCGATCCACGTCGTGGTCGCGGCGAAGAGCAACCACTGAACCCCATTCGCATCGACTCCGCTGCACGACTCGAACTTAAACGCCAAGGCTTTCATGCTGACAGCGTGATCCCAGCTGGGCGCGAAGTTTTAATTCAGCGTAACGGAAACGTCGCGTTCGACTGCACAAGTGAAGTGCATCCGGAAGTTGCTGCAATGGCTGCGCTAGCGGCAAAGACTGTTGGCCTGGATATCGCGGGTATCGACTTGGTTGCGGAAGACATTTCTAAGCCTTTGCTCGCACAGGGTGCAGCAATTGTAGAGGTCAACGCCGGCCCCGGCCTGCTCATGCATCTCAAACCAGCCGAAGGCACACCGCAACCGGTTGGGCGTGCAATCA
>CAMCWG010000080.1 GCA_945882005.1 Bordetella parapertussis | reverse complement strand
TCAAAACCGGGCACGCCTGCTTCGATGAAGGTCGGCACATCGGGCATGGCCGAGGAACGCTTCTTGCCTGTTTGTGCAATCGCGACGAGTTGACCAGATTTGACGATGCCAGCGACTGCTGGCAAGGGGGCAAACAGCACCATATCGCGTTGCTGTCCCAGCATGTCTGCGGTCACGGCGCCTGTTCCTTTATAGGGAACGTGTGTGAGCTTGATTTTCGTTTCAAAGATAAAGAGCTCGGCTGCCATGTGGGCACCGCTGCCAGCACCAGCCGATCCGAAGTTGATCTTTCCTGGGATTGCTTTGGCAAGTCGCACTAGGTCACCTGCGGACTTCACGGCAGATGAAGGATGGACGACGAGCACCATGGGTGCGGCCGCCAGAGCGGTCACTCCGACGAAATCACGTTCGACGTTATAGGGTAGTTTGGGATAAAGCCCTGGATTGATCCCGATTTCTGAAACGGAACCGACAAGCAGTGTTTTGCCATCGGGCGCTGCACGTGCGACGAACTGTGCGCCGATCGATCCGGATGCACCAGGCTTGTTCTCAATCGTAACGGTTGTGCCTAGTTTTTCAGCAATCTTGGGCATGATGCGGCGCGCAAGAACGTCAGTCCCACCACCAGGCGCAAACGGAATAATGACATTGATAGGCCGGTCTGCAGCACTCTGTGCATAGGATGCGGAGGGGCTAAGCGCAGTGAGTGCTGTTGTGAGCAGGGCCGCACAACCAAATAAAATTTTAGTGTTCATGTTGTCTCCAATTCGTATTGATGCCGCAGCATCTCTTTTTTATAGCGTTTGATATTACTGGATATTTAGTGATGTCTTCTACAAGTTCTTGACATGGGCTATCCCCTGTGGAACGATGGGACATGACCGATACAACTCTTCTTGATCTGAAACTATCCGGCCAAACAGCGTGGGTTCTGGGTGCATCGGGTGCGATTGGCTCCGCCATCGCTGTGATGTTGGCAGAATTGGGTGTGCGTGTTTGGTTAAGCGGTCGAAATGAGAAGAAGCTGCAAGAGGTCTGTGAGCGCATCACACGCGCCGGGGGCCAGGGATCGATCCATGTGCTTGATGCAACAGAATCTGTTGCTGTGGATGATGCGGCAAATGCAATTACTCGTGCGGCGGGTCGAATAGATATTTTGGTTAACTCGACTGCACTGGCAACGTTCGGTAAATTTACCGAGCTCACGGATGCGGATTGGGACCGGACCTTCCAAAGCAAGTTGATGGTGTATGTGCGCACGATGCGTGCAGTGTTGCCACATATGATTGAGATGGGCGGTGGCACAATTATTAATATTTCCGGTAAGGCGGGTCGACTGCCATCGCCGGCCCACCTGCCTGGTGGAAGCATGAATGCCGCGATCAATTTATTGACCAAGGGTATTGCAGATGCCTATCAGCATCAGGGCATCCGTGCGAACACCATTGCACCAGGCCCGATCGCGTCAGAGCGTTTGAACGCGCTGACGGCGCAACTCGCTACGATTTCAACCGCCAAGCCGGAGTATATGGCGCGAAAGGGGGAGCCCGAAGATGTAGCGCGTGCAGTGGCCTGGCTGGCCAGTCCGTTATCTGATTATATGAATGGGATTGTCTTGCCTTTGGATGGCGGCTCAATCCCGACCGTTTGAAGCTTAAGAAACAATCAAAGAAAACTTCCGGCCGCCCGGTAGGGAGACCAGCATGATCAAGCTATTGAAAACACTTTTTGTCGCCTCTTCTATTGCACTCGGATGTTGTGCAAATGCGCTGGCGCAAGACGTCTATCCATCCAAAGCGATTAAGTTAATCGTACCGCTCGGTGCAGGTGGAGCGACCGATGTCGTGGCGCGCGTTGTCGCGGGCAAGCTATCGCAACGCCTGGGACAGCAGGTGGTTGTAGAAAATCGTCCAGGTGCAGAGGGCATCATTGGTGTCAACGCAGGTGCCAAGGCGGATCCCGATGGCTATACCTTGGTTCTTGGCTCAAGCACGACCTTGGCAGCTAATTTCCAGTTGCGCAAGAGCCTGCCCTTTCATCCGGTCAAAGATTTAGAACCAGTGTCGATGGCCTTAAAAGATTTCTACAACATCTTAGTGATTGGCCCCAACGTACCTGCGAATTCGCTCCAGGAGTTTATTGCCCTCGCAAAGGCCAATCCCGGAAAGTACAACTATGGGACAGCGACCGTTGGCTCAAAAATTTGCATGGAAATGTTTAAGACAGCAGCGGGCATCGATTTAAAAACAATTAACTACAAAAGTTCGCCGCAAGCCCTCAATGATTTAATGGGAGGGCAGTTAGAAACCATTTGCGAACCTGTCGCGACCTCGGTTCCAAATATCAAGGCTGGCAAAATTAAATCGATTGGCGTGACGAGCTTGACCAGAGTGGAACAGGCCCCAGATTTGCCAACAGTTGCTGAGCTGGGCTTGCCTGGTTTTGACTACAGCGCCTGGGTTGCCGTGTTTGCGCCAGCGAAGACACCCAAACCGATCATTGATCGCTTAGCTAAAGAGTTGGCAATTGTGCTCGCAGACCCGGAGACAGACGCAAAAATTCGATCGATTGGCGCAGCGCCGATGATTGGTGGACCCAAAGAATTAGCCGCGTTGTTAGATGCCGAGATTACACGGGCTGGGAAGGTTGTCAAAGACGCAGGGATTCAACCGGAATAGTGTCATGAGTACAGCGCCCAGAATATTTTTAGTCCATGCTGTAGATGTATCTATGGCGCCTGCATCAAACAGTTTCAAAAAACTGTGGCCCGAAGCCAGCATCGTTAACTTGCTAGACGAATCACTGGCAATTGATATGCTGGAGGATGGAAAGATGACACCGCGCATGGTGGAGCGTTTTGCACGGCTTGGGCAGTATTGCGTGGACGCAGGCGCCGATGCGATATTGTTTACATGCTCTGCTTTTGGTGAGGCTATTAACAACCTCAAGACCTTGCAAAGGATCCCGATCTTAACGCCCAACCAGGCGCTGTTCGAAGAGTTGCTTCAGATTGGTGGCAAGGCCGCCATGTTGACGACCTTTACCCCTTCGGTTCAGGCGCTACGCAGTGAGCTGTCTGATATGGCGGCAACATTGGGGGTCAAACCCGACGTTGATTCGTTTATGGTCGAAGGTGCGCTTGATGAGCTACTCGCGCAGCGCGGGCCTGAACACGATCGTCTGATTGCACAACGCGTCAACGGTCTGAGCCAATATCCAACAATCGTCTTGGGTCAGTTTTCAATGGCACAGGCTGCGCTGCATCCTGAGGTTAAGAGCAGTGCACGTATCTTAACCACGCCTGACTGTGCTGTGAGGAAGCTCAAAGGCTTGCTCGGCGTTTAATTCTCTTACCTGCATGTTCAGGCGTTCGCACGGATGCGAACGCCTTTTTACTATTTAGAAAAACGCCTGGATGCCTGTTTGTGCACGGCCCAGAATCAGCGCGTGCACATCATGCGTACCTTCGTAAGTGTTGACCACTTCGAGGTTGACCAAGTGACGTGCGACACCAAACTCGTCCGAGATGCCATTGCCACCGAGCATGTCACGTGCCATGCGCGCGACATCTAAGGCCTTGCCGCAGGAGTTACGCTTCATAATCGAAGTGATTTCGACAGCAGCAGTGCCCTCGTCTTTCATGCGGCCTAAGCGCAAGCAGCCCTGGAGACCAAGTGTGATTTCAGTCTGCATGTCGGCCAGCTTCTTTTGAATCAGCTGATTAGCGGCCAAGGGACGTCCAAACTGTTTGCGATCCAGTGTGTACTGGCGTGCCATGTGCCAACAGAACTCTGCTGCACCTAACGCACCCCAGGCAATACCAAAGCGCGCCGAGTTCAAGCAGGTAAAGGGACCCTTCAGCCCTGTCACGCCAGGCAACATCTGTTCGTCAGAGATTTCAACGTTATCCATCACGATTTCACCTGTGATCGAGGCGCGCAAGCCTACCTTGCCGTGGATAGCGGGCGCCGACAGGCCCTTCATTCCTTTCTCAAGGATGAAGCCGCGGATACGTCCGTCATGGTCACCGCCGACACACTTGCCCCAGACAACAAATACGTCTGCGATCGGCGAGTTGGAGATCCACATCTTGTTGCCGGTGAGCGAGTAGCCGCTTGCTGTTTTGACGGCGCGCGTTTCCATCCCTGCGGGATCGGATCCGTGGTTAGGCTCTGTTAAACCAAAGCAGCCAATCCATTCGCCGCGAGCAAGCTTAGGAAGATATTTTTGCTTTTGCGCTTCGCTGCCGAATTCATTGATTGGAACCATCACGAGCGAAGACTGTACACTCATCATCGAGCGGTAACCGGAGTCAACCCGCTCAACCTCGCGCGCGATCAAGCCATAGCTAACGTAATTCAGTCCTGAGCCACCGTACTCTGTGGGGATGGTCGCACCCAACAAACCAAGTTCGCCCATTTCGGGGAAAATATTGACGTCTGTTTTCTCGTGACGAAAACCTTCGAGCACGCGCGGTGCCAGTTTGTCTTGGCAATAAGAACGTGCAGCATCCCGCACCATACGCTCTTCGTCGGTGAGTTGGCTGTCCAGTAGGAGGGGATCTTCCCAGTTGAAGGTGGCGTCAGAGGCCATGAAATGCTCCAGATAAGTAACTAAAAAAATTGTACGGTGGGCCGGTCGTGTTGCTTGTGAAAGACCTTAGGCTTTTTGGGCAGCGGCCCGAAGTTTAGAGATGGTTGTTGTTGGTGTGATCGCTTCTGGGTCGATCAAGCAGTGAATGATTGCAGGTAAGCCACTGGCGACTGCACGTTCAAAGGCAGGGCCAAACTCTTCTGTTTTTTCAACGCGCTCGCCATGTCCACCAAAGGCGCGGGCATAGGCCGAGAAATCAGGGTTTTTAAGCTGTGTCGCAGAAATCCGCCCTGGGTAGTGCTTCTCTTGGTGCATACGAATCGTGCCGTACATCCCGTTATCGACAATGACGACTACGAGTGGCAGGTTGTATTGCACAGCGGTCGCAAACTCTTGACCATGCATCATGAAACAGCCGTCGCCCGCAAAGCAAACCACCAGTTTGTCCGGTGCGACACGCTTTGCACCAACCGCAGCAGGTAAGCCGTAACCCATGGAGCCTGAAGTAGGCGCGAGTTGTGTGCCGAACTGCGTGAAGCGATGAAAACGATGCAACCAGGTTGCAAAGTTACCGGCGCCGTTCGTCATGATGGCATCGGCCGGGAGCTTAGATTCCAGGTAGGCCATGACGCCGCCCATTTGCAAGGCGCCTGGGGTTTTGATCGGGACTGGGTCGCTCCAGTCGAGGTAGCTTTGGTGCATCGCTGCGGTACCGACAGCCCAGGGCATAGCGGAGGGTGTTGCCAAGCTGCTGAGTTCTGCGGCGAAGGCGATAGGCGAGGCGTTGATGGCAACGGCTGCGCGGTAGACGCGTCCAAGCTCACCACTATCTGGATGCACATGAACGAGCGTTTGCTTTGGTACTGGAATATCAAACAAGGTGTACGCCTGGCTGGGCATTTCGGACATGCGGCCGCCCACGAGCAGCACCAGGTCAGCATCTTGCACACGCTTGAGTAGTTCTGGATTGAGTCCAATGCCAACGTCGCCAATGAAGCAAGGGCTATTCGCAGGGAAAAGCATCTGGCGGCGGAACGACACTGCAACGGGTAGCTTGAAGCGCTCGGCAAATTCGACGAATTGTTTGACAGCTGTTGCATTCCAACGCGCACCGCCTAGGATGGCGACAGGCGCCTTAGCTTGTGACAAGCGCTTGGCAAGGTCCGCCATTTGGCCGAGGGAAGGTGCCGAGTCAATCGCTTCGTAGTGCGGCGCGTCTGGCACCGTTGCGAGCTCGACCAGCATGTCTTCGGGTAGCGCAATCACAACAGGCCCAGGACGTCCCGAGGTCGCAACATGAAACGCACGCGAGAGAATTTCTGGAATACGGGCTGGGTCATCGATTTCGGTTGCCCATTTCGCCGCTTGTCCGAAAACGGCGCGGTAATCCATCTCTTGGAACGCTTCGCGCTCACGCATGCCGCGTTCGATTTGTCCGACAAAAACAATCATCGGGGTCGAGTCTTGTTTGGCGATATGAATGCCGGCGAGCGCATTCGAGGCGCCGGGCCCGCGCGTGACCATACAGATCCCGGGTTGTCCGGTCAGTTTGCCGTGTGCATCAGCCATCATGGCAGCACCGCCTTCTTGGCGACAAACAGTTACTTCGATATTGACATCAACGAGTGCGTCAAGCACCGCTAAAAAGCTTTCGCCCGGGACACAAAACACGTGCTTCACGCCGTGGCTGACCAACTGGCCGACAAGAATTTGACCGCCAGTGCGAGGATTTTTGGCTGAAGGGGCTTGGCTCATTATTTTTTAGTCATTTATGGTGAAAGGAGTGGGCTTAATCATATCGTGTTGCAAGGGGATTTTTCCCGGTCAGCCCAATTAAATTGGGGCGCCGAGCCAGTCACACAGGTCGCTATCGGCCAAAGATGTATCGCCGATTGGATCTCTGGCGGCGAGACGGTGCTTTAAAACCAGATCGGCCAGTTTTGCCCGGATGGGCATGCTTGCTTGCTTGGCCTCCCAGCGCATGCCAGCCATCGTCACGACATGGTAGAGCCCGCTCGCGGCTTGGCGCGCTTGCTCTGAGGTGTTGGCTGCACTGGCGCTCTCGGCAAACGCAAATGCGCGCTCAATACGTTCGGCTTGTAGGGATGCCAGGGCGGGTGAAACCGGGAGTCCGTCTGCGAGCAACTCTGCAACATGGGCACGCAGCGCGGGTAGGGCGTCCTCTCGCTGAATAGCGCGCAGCACATCTAGTGCGACGATATTGCTGGTTCCTTCCCAGATGGATCCAAGATGGGCGTCGCGCAACACACGCGGATCGCTCCATTCCTCGATATAGCCACAGCCTCCACGGACCTCCATGGCATCGCCTGCGACTTTGCGCGCATCCCGGCAAGCACGAAACTTGATCAAGGGAGTCATGATGCGCATTAAGGGACGTTTGCTAGGATCGTTATCCGCCGCAGCCAAGGCTTGGGCTGTCTGATACACCATTGTTCTCGCTTGCTCGGTCAGCATGGCCATCTTGCTTAACTGGCGCTGCATCAACGGCATGTCGGCAAGATGTTTGCCGAACGCTTGACGATTTTTTGCCACATAGAGCGCCTCGGTGAGGGCACGCCGCATCAAGCCCGCAGCACGCACTCCGTTTGAGAGTCGCGAGTTGTTAATCATGTCGGCCATTTGCTTGAAGCCCATGCCACGCTCGCCGACGAGCCAGGCAAAGGCACCTTCGAGACGAATCTCACCGCTGGCCATCGAGCGTGTGCCAAGCTTGTCTTTGAGTCGCAGGATTCTGTAGTCGTTTGGCGTGCCGTCAGGACGCGTCCGTGGCAGCAGAAAGAGGGATACTCCTTTGAGTCCGTCGACGGGCTCGGAGCGCGCCAACACCATCGCAAAGCCGGCATCTGGATTCGAACAAAACCACTTATCCCCGGTGAGTAGCCAATCCCCGTTGGCGTTCAGAGCTGCTTGGGTGGCTGTAGCGCTGACGTCGGAGCCAGCGCCTTGCTCGGTCATGAACATCGCGCCTTGGTGCAAAGCGTCGAAGTCTTGCGTAGTGACCATGGGGAGAACTTGGTCGACAAGCTTTGGATCACCGAATTTTCTCAGGGTCCGAGCGAGTGAGTCGGTCATACTCACTGGACAACACAAGCCGAATTCCGCCTGAACAAATAAATATGTGAGGGCATATTTCGCTGCAGGCGGCATCGCCGTGGGCCATCCCAGAACGCCACCACGATGCGACAACGCAGCGAGCCCAAACTCGCTGTAGGCGAAACGCTCTAGCTCGACATAGGCCGGATGTTTATTGACTTGGGATACATCGATGCCCGAGCGGCTGCGAACGGATAGGGTTGGTGGGTGCTTATCTGCAACACCCGCTAACTCATCCAGCAAAGAGCCTGCCAGTGCGCCGAGCCGTGTCAGATGTGGCAGCAAATGTTTGTGTAAGTCTTGCGGAAGGTAACAAGCGAGCAGGTCCTTGCCCGCGTCCGCTTCAAAAAGGTTGATGCCGCGGGAGTCTGGGACGGGATGGGACATGCTGTCTCCGAAAGGAACTTTAAGCGTGAAGGCGCGCGAGAGTCTCTTGGGCGATCGCGAGGCTTGAGGTAAGTCCGGGGGACTCAATGCCGAATAGATTCACCAACCCAGGCACGCCATGTGTTGCCGGCCCAACGATCATAAAGTCGGCGGCGGGTTCATGTGGCCCGGACACTTTTGGTCGGATACCGGTGTAGCCAGGCGATAGGCTTGCGTCGGGCATTCCAGGCCAGTAGGTGCGCACCGCTTCGTAAAAGCCATCGCAGCGACTGGCGTCGATGTCATAGTCGACCTTGTCGATCCATTCGGTGTCCGGTCCAAATTTCGCTTGGCCGCCCAGGTCAAGGGTGAGGTGTACCCCGAGCCCTGCATGGTGGGGCGTCGGATAAATTAATCTCGTGAAGGGCGCGCGCCCTTGCAATGTGAAATAGCTGCCCTTGCATAAGTACTCAGTAGGAATAGATGTTTCAGGTATACCCCGAATCTTGCGCGCGAGTGTCGGTGCATGCAGACCTGAAGCATTGATCAGGACATTGCAACTTAACTGCATGGCATCGGCGCCACCGAACTGCAAGTTAAACCCACCTTCGCTACGCACCTCTCCTGAAAGTAACGGCGTATGGAAAACGCACTGTGCACCGGCGTTTTCTGCGTCACCCTGGTAGGCCAGCATCAAGCCGTGGCTGTCGATGATACCTGTAGAGGGTGAGAATAGCGCTGCCGTGCAAAACAAGGCGGGTTCGAGCGCTTGTGCCTGACTTGCGCTGAGCAATTCCATATCGTCCACGCCATTGACACGCGCCTTGCTCAAAATATCATCGAGTTTGGGGATTTCCTCTTCGCTGGTCGCCACAATCAGTTTGCCGATGCGCTTATGAGCAACGCCTTTTTCGGCGCAGTAGGCGTAGAGCATATGCCTGCCCTGTACACAGAGCTTTGCTTTTAAACTGCCGGCGGGATAATAGATTCCGGCGTGGATGACTTCAGAGTTTCGGGCACTGGTGCCTGTGCCGATTCCTTCCGCTGCTTCGACGACCATGACTTCGCGCCCGGACTGAGCAAGAGCGCGTGCAATCGCGAGTCCTACTACTCCAGCACCAACAACGATGCAATCAATATCCGTACTCATATTGTTTAACGCTATTTTGTTTCAGTGGGTGATGGAGTGAGGTCGTAGCCACCAGAGTGGTACACCAGCGGCAGGCTGTCGTTGCGCCCGCAATGCTCGACCTGACCTACAAAAATAATGTGATCGCCTTCTTCGTAGCGACTACGGTTTACGCATTCAAACCAGGCAGCGCACTGTGCGTCCAGCCGGGGTGAGCCATTCGGTGCCGTTGTCAGCGCGAGTCCCTCGAAGCGTTGCGCCGCTGTCCCTTTTGAAAACCGTTGCGCAAACATCATTTGATCAGAGGCCAGCACATGGATGACATACCGATCGCATTGCTGCATCGTGGCAAGTGACGAGGAATTACGTGACAAACTCCACACCACGAGGGGTGGGTCGAGCGAGACGGAATTGAATGAGCTCACGGTCAGACCAACGGGCTGTTGCCCTGGAAGTGATGCCGTAATCACTGTTACGCCTGTGGGGAACCGGCCCAGAGCAGCTTTGAAAAAATTGGAGTCGAAGTCCGGTATTGATGCATGCATGTCAGGGAGAGATCCGTCCGAGAGTCCAGCCGTTGTTACCCGACGGCACATAAGTTAAGCGATCATGCAGGCGAGAAGGCCGGCCTTGCCAGAATTCAAAGTATTCAGGTTGCAGGCGGTAGCCGCCCCAGTGTGCAGGACGTGGCGGTGCCTCACCGTATTTTGCAGCCATTGCTTGCTGGCGCGCTTCCAGTTCCGCGATTGTAGTCGGCTGGCTTTGCGCAGAGGTCCAGGCGCCAATGCGCGAGCCAACTGGTCGGCTGTGAAAGTATTCGTCCGATTCTTGCGCCGAGACCTTTTCTACCAAGCCCTCGATTCGAACGGTACGCTCATGCTGTTGCCAAAAAAACAGCAGAGACGCCCACGGCTGGGTGAGCAAGTCTTGCCCCTTGCGAGATTCATAGTTGGTATAAAAAACAAAGCCATTTTCGTCGTAGCCCTTGAGCAGTACGATCCGTGCAGAGGGCCGTCCCTTGGAATCCGCTGTTGCCAGTGTCATCGCCGTGGGTTCAGGGACCTTGTCTTCAAGCGCGTGGTTAAACCACAGACCAAATTGCTCGTAAGGTGAGCTCTTTGCGTCTTTTTCCAGCAGCGTGTGTTTATCGTAACTCTGGCGAATATCTGCAATCGACATGATGGTGCTCCGTAGCGGCTAAGTTCGCCGCGCTACTCGCGCAACGGCACTTTAACCTTGTATGTAGTGTACCGTGAGGCGGAGGCCTCACCCCTCTGAAACCAGTCGTTTTTAGGGGTTCAGAGGAGGTCAGGCGCCAGGTTGTAAGGTACGAAGAGACTTCACCAAATCCATCAGTCTTTGGTCGTGTATG